>CAYQWU010000035.1:6858-7843 GCA_964421335.1 uncultured Candidatus Peribacteria bacterium | reverse complement strand
TCATGCTCTCGTCCCAGATATAGAATAATATTCTCAGAAAAAATCCCCTCCATTGTGAGGGGATTTTTTTATTCTCCGTCATTGCGAGGTACGAAGCAATCCATTCCCACAGTTCCGTCATTCCAGCCAAGTGAGTTTACGAACGCGAGGTGGAATCCATCCCAGAGGCAGAATCAGTCTTTGTACTTTTTATGAAAAAAGTACCAAAATGATGGAAGAGTGAGTGAATCTCACTCTGGACGGGACAAAAACTCAGACAGTTACTCGCTTTGCCATTCAAGGCAAATCTCCCCCCTAAAAACCTGTTTCTGTTTTTCTGCGTTTTTTCTGATTTTGTACTTTGTACTCTGTCTTTTGTATTATTTGATCTAGAGTACGATTCCTATAACGAGCCCCATGGCACCCATAGAGATGAGGACATATCCAGCTGTGATGACATAGTGTGTGAAATTCCTCTGTTCGTAGAGGAAGTGGACTGCCAAGAGGAGACAAGCGATGAGACCGAGATCGTAGCCGATGAGAAATGCCCGTGCTGGATCAGTGTATTCGAGGTGCTTACAAAATGCTGCAATATTTGCTGCAATGACAAAAGTAATAGGGAAGGTGTAGAGAAAACCATTTTTTGCTCGCACAGAACTGATTGATTCCGGACTGAGATTCGCTACTTTTGCCCATACAGTACCAAATACAGAAGGGTGATACCAGATGTAGCCGATGGCCATCGCGACGAGAGTGGCAGCGATATCAGCACCCCACGAGATATTGGTGATGATGTGAAAGAGATCAGAGAGGAGATTCATAAAAGAGGATTACCACACCAGTATAATTCGCCTCCCGTGGTTTGGAAACACCAAAGAGTTGTAAAAACATGACTCTCCGTATAATATACTCAGATGAACACCCTTAATTCCACACATTCACCGAGTCCCTTCGCACGCATTCTTGCCCCTATCGCACGATTGTCACAGCGTGTTCAGAATGGTGT
>CAYQWU010000035.1:1628-6848 GCA_964421335.1 uncultured Candidatus Peribacteria bacterium | reverse complement strand
AAAAGAGGATTATGCTGATAGTATAATTCCTCTTCTCCGTTTTGGAATTCTCATGAGTTGTAAAAAACTGACTCTCCGTATAATATAGACAATGAATACGCTCAATTCCACACATTCACCAAGTATTGGCGCACGCATTCTTGCCCCTATCGCACGATTGTCACAGCGTGTTCAGAATGGTGTCGCAAAACTTCTCTGACTCAAGGATGCGAGGACAGCAAGTGCAGTTATGGGAGTGGTAGGACTCACGACTATGGCAGTAGCGACTGTTTTGACTGGTCCAGTGGCACCAGTTATTCACGGTGCAGGTATCGTTGTCGCGGGTGCTGGTGGGGCTGGTTTCGTCGGGGATGCCGTAGAGAGGAAAGTTGCCACATGGGATGGAGGAGGAAGCCAAAAAAAACACTAATTTCCCTGAGACGCTTCGAGGAGTTCACGAACTGTAGAGAGTTCTGTTTTTTTACCGATCACGCTATTGAGAGCTCCAGAGAGGGTAGAGATGATATTCAATAATCCCATAGGATTTCCATTCTTCTCAAATCGCGAGAGCAACGGTATGAGTTTGCCAGCAGCAAAGCTCTTCTGTTTTCGACAGATAGCAAATGCTCGTGACATCAGAGCTGTTTTTTCTTCTGGGGAGAGTGTCGTGTAATCCACAAATTTTGGAAGAAGCTCTTTGTAGGCAAGTCTTTTCCTTTCAAGTGACTCTATCGCGTGCACCTGAGATTGGAGAGCGACTTCCATATTTTCGTAGACAGTGCAGTATGTTTGAGAGATGTTATGGTACCTGTTGTGATGTTTCTCTTCATCTATTTCCTCTATATCAGCGACTGTCGTGGTACGAAATATAGCGATTCTCTGCTGACCATCTTCTCTGGTTATTTCTAGTATCCGTGCAGTTTTGTCACCTTCTCCTGTTCGATTGACTTCACGAGCCTGTGAGAAGAGTTTGAGCAATCTTTTTCGCACAGCGAGGGTATAGCGATAACGCGCTTGCTGTGGACAGGTCATGATATCATCTCGGGCGAGTCAGAGCTGAATCAGAATCTCTGGTGATATTTTTGTAGGATCTATAGGGAGAGCGCGTATGAGTGCATTTCGTATCTCGGTGTCTCAGCTTACTCATGGCTTGAGTGCTATAGCATGGAGGTCATCGGGAGCAAAAGCTCGTGCAGTGTATGATCCGAGTCCTGCTTTTTGACTGTATAGAGTAAGATTGATAGTACGAAAAGTTTCTTGCTGTCTATATGCATATGGTCCCTCGAGCACGAGAGCATCGAGTTCTTCTTGGTCTCGTTTTTGCACACTCTCTATGAGCTTGTCTCATACTTCTGGTCTATCCAGAAGTCGCCTGATGTAGCCTGTTTTGAGTGTGTCATTTCCGACAAGTGCTCGTACTTCTGCTAGATATTTTTCTCTGATATTTTTTGCACTGACGCCGTCAGAGCTCTCGGGAGCGCTCGACGGGTTGCCTATCCACCAGATTCGCTCATCAGGGAATTCTGCTGTTTCAGTGCGTGAGAAATTCCTCGTCAGTGCTCCAGCAGGATATCCTTTTGCAGTGAAGTGGACTCATTCTGACGCGAGAAGTCGCTCAACAGCATTTGCAGAACTGATAGCCAGATCACAGCTACAGAGATCTCATTGGACATAGCCCGTGAGTATTGTTTCTGCTTCAGGTGAAAATACGAGTGGCTCTTTTTTCTGATTCATCGATATTTTATATGTATTTTCTATAAAAAGGCAAATGTATCTCCACAAAACCGAGACAAAACACCTATAATCATCACATGAAAAGATCTAAACACATACCTATGTATCTCACCATCTCGCTCATCGTCGTCGGAGCTCTCGCGCTCTGGTCCATCGGGAGCTGGTTCGTCGTCCGCAATATCGAGGAACCCAGCTATACTGTCGTCGAGCGCAGAGACGGCTATGAACTCCGTGACTACGCACCCTACATCGTCGCAGAAGTCGAGGTCACCGGTACTCGTGACCAGTCTATGAATCAGGGATTCCGACTCCTCGCGGATTACATCTTCTGAAACAATACGAAGACAACACCGATAGCCATGACTGCCCCTGTCGCTGAGTCTGCTTCTGAACCAGTCGCGATGACTGTCCCAGTGAAGGAGCAGGGAAGTGGTGATACTCGTCGAGTCACATTTTCTATGCCATCGAAATACACGCTCGAGACTCTCCCAAAACCAAATAATAATGCCGTGAAGCTCCGAGAAGTCCCCGCACAACGCGTCGCCGTCATCCGATTCTCATGGTACGCTACTGATAGCCGTATCACTCGCCTCGAGTCACAGCTCATAGCTCTGCTCCAGCGCGATGGCCTCACACCACTCTCTTCTCCAGCCTACGCAGGATACAATCCTCCCTTCAGTGCTCCATGGATACAGAGAAATGAAGTGATGGTGGAAGTGGCAAAATAAGAAAACTCTCTCACAATTCCGTCTCACCGAGGCGGAGTTTTTTGATTGTGAAAAGCAGGGAATGGATATAATCGAGGCATGTCTTCCAAAACTGATAATCTCTTACAAAAATTTAAGAACAATTATAAACACTACAAAGAAAAAGAAATCTGAGATGGCACTCAAGATTTTTGTAAAAGCGTTTTTGAAAGTGAAATATTTGGACTCACCCCTGGTGATACTAATAAATCAGGTAAGTTTAGATATGAAGCCACTCGTAATAACGAGGGGCACCGTGGAGATGATTTCATATTGAACATTAATGGCATTATCATTCCTGTTGAGGTCGAAAAACTTGATAATATTCAAGCAGGAGAACATCAGATAGAGGAATATATGAGGCGTAAAAATACCCTTTATTGAATACTGACAGATGGGGGTAGCTGGAAATTCTATACACAGTGATATAGTGCTTCGCGACCAACGCTTGTTATTTCAATTTCCGATTTATTAAAGGACGATTGAAAAGAAAAAATACAACGCTTGTTTCTCAAAAAGACCTACTACCTCAACTCTTTCTCGTCTCTATCTACGCTTGTTTCTCAGAGTGATTTTGTTCTGGAGGAATTTCATCAAGACCTCATCAAGCTCGCTGAAGATGTAAAGTATGACTTTGAAAACGCAGGAGCATTTTCTCAAAATGACACAGAACCTATGAAAATCAAAGGAGTGTATAGTTTCATTATTCAGTTTATTTTGCTCAAAATTATTCAGGATAAGAAAAATAAACTAGACCTGCTTGGAATTGATAAGGCAAAGGAATTTCTTGAAAACGAAGAATGGAATCATCTCACAAAACATATATTTCAGAAGCTCAGATGGTTAGCGGATTTTTATGGAAGTTATAAAAATGAACAAGAAACACTTTTACAGAAAATTCGAGAACGGTATACGGATGAGGACTTTCCAGAATACAATATCGATGCTCTGAGGCCATTTTTAGACCTCTATGTCTTCGTCCTGAAGTACAACTTTCAAAAAGTGAAACAAGACATTTTCTGAGCCGTTTATGAAAATTATCTCAAAGAGCTTTACAAGGACGATGATACAAAGAAAGGACAAGTATTTACACCGCCTGATATTGTCGAATTTATGCTTGATGAAGTAGGATACGATGAATCATACATCACAAAAACTATTTGAGATTATTGACTGGAAGCGATTCGGTCTCAACTGGCAAGTCCAGATATAAATACTCAATACTTCAATATACCGTGACTCTCAATTATCGATCCGGCCTGTTGATCGGGGACATTTCTCTATAAGGCAGCATCCCGTATTGTAAATGCTATACATGGTCTTAGTCTCTCACCAAAAGAGAAATGATTGCTCGCTGAGTCTCTCATTATCAATAACATTGTTGGGTTTGATATTGAAGCCTTTCCACTGTACTTGGCAGAGATGAATATACTGATGGCGTTGCTCTATCACAATATCGATGATATGACGGGTGATATACTCAATAAAATTGACCGCCAGATACGAGTATTTTCTACACAAGATAGTATAGCCGAATTTTCGAATAGCGATATATCTATCAAGGAAACAGTCATCCATACCCTCGATGAAAATCTTGCTTTTGCGAGTACTATAAATGAGAAGAGAGATGAAAAAGAAATATTTAAAATATATCTCGATATCCGAGATATAAGCCCAGAAAATATAAAAGAGGATATCAAGTGTTATTATGTCCTCAGGAAAATAACGACAGATCTCGGAGATAAACATCCAATAGTAGCAGAATTATTGAAAAAGAAGACTCTTTTAGAATATGAGCATATTCTATTGTATGAAAATCAGAAAGATGATACAAATCTCAGACTTCAAAGGATACAAATAGCTACAAACTATAAAAAATATAAAGCAGATATTGCTCGTATAGATAATATGGTCGACGAACTCATTCTCAAACATGAGGCTAAAAGGTCAAAGTTTGATTTTGTCGTAGGCAATCCTCCCTATATTTACACAGATGGGGATAAGACAGATATTTTTGGTTATGATATTAATGATAAAAAATATACAGAAATATTAACCAAGCATAAGTCGTACAAAGAAGGACTTGATTTTGCCTATCAAAAGCCAAGCTGAACTACTTCTAAATTTAATCTTTATGGATATTTCTATTATTTAGGATTTTATTTACTCAGAGAACATGGAAGACTTATTTATATCACACCAAGAAGTTTAATAAATAAACTTTCAATGTATAAGATAAAGATATTTCTAAAAAAAGAATCGACAATAGAGAAAATTTTAGATTTCGGTAGCGGTTCTTTATTTTATGATAGGTGATTTAAGCAAAGTATTATCGTAGGTACTGATTCCTGTATTTTACAGTTCCGCAAGGAGATTATGGCACAAAACACGGAGTTAAAAATACAAAAATATATCTGACCATCAGGAAAAATAACTCTTGCTGACTTTGAAAAAAATCATAGAACTGATTTGATTCCGTATCAAGATGTTTTTAATACAGCCATTCCAGAAAATCAGGAAATGTTTATTGATTATTTTTATGATTTACAGAAAAAAGATAAGGATTTTCATTATTCTATTCTCCCAGGTATATCCATAGGAACTAAAAAAGACTTGAGTAATAAGGAATGCAAATGATATCCCATTTATGAGCAGAAGTGATATTATACCTGACTTTCTGAACTAGAAAGGTATTATGATCCTGATGAAAATTGATATGAGAAAGTGCGCCCAACTTGTCTTGGAATATTAGATAAAAAGT
>CAYQWU010000035.1:0-1605 GCA_964421335.1 uncultured Candidatus Peribacteria bacterium | reverse complement strand
CAACGAAAAATATATACCAGAATTGTATTACATCTTTGGTTTATTAAATTCGTATAAAATTGCGTTGTATCTTGAAGAAGAATTTGATAATATTTGGAGTCTGACTGCTTTAAAATTATGTGCTGTGCCAAAAATTGATTCTCAATTAAAAGAAGATCTTAAAAATGATCTGATAAATAATTCAGCAAAAGTAATAGAGCTGGCAAAAGAAATTCAATCTATCAAAAATTGGAGAGATATTCTCGATATTTGACTGGATGGCTTAGATGAAACTGTGCGATGAATCAAGCCAGGATATGAATATATGAGTGAGCAAATAGGCGATGTCCAAACTCTTGGGAAATGAGCATCGATAGAAAAAGATGTACTTAAGTTTTTACGGGAAACTAATCCTTGAATGAAACTACTGGAGACAGAGAGGGATGCTATAGTGGAGAGATTGTATGGCTTGAAGGAGGAGGAAGGGGTTACCGAAAATTAATTTTATTTTTATGTCAAAGAATCAAATTATTACTATTTTTATTTCGATTATTGCTGTCATTATATCTCTTTGGTCGGCTTATAATTCGTATCAGACAAATAGTATCATGTGATTCTGAAATACAATTCAAGAACAAATGAAAGATTTCCAAAAAGAATCTATTGCACTACAAAATAATATTTCAGAATTAGAGAAACGAAAACTTTGGTTTGATGTTGTGACTCAATTGAGTCGTGATTTGGATTCTGTTCCAAATAGTGAAGAAATGAGAATGAAATTTCTCAAAAAAGAACTCGTAGAAGATCAGATGCAAATGACGCAATATATAAATATTTTTGAAGATATATATTTTTCTTGTCATAGATGAATTGCTCCAAGAGATGACATTAAATATACTTTTAATCATCATTTACAAGCAATTTGTGGGAATCCCCAGGTGATAGATTTTATAGGCGATACTCACGGCGGGCTCAAGAAATTGTGTGCTATTTTTCATCCAAACAGTAAAATTGCGCCATTGGCGAATATGAAAACGAATAATTGTAATTAAAACAAATTCCAACCTTTCACAGAAAAATCCTTCCCTCTCCATTCGAGCGTTCCGACAAATCCCTTGCAAAAATAATTAAGCGTCTATACTCAATTGAACAATTGTTCAATTATGCGTGACCTCCAATACATAGCCACACTCCGGAAATATTTCCGCAAACACAAACAGCTCCCGAGCTTTGAGCAGATACGGGAGCTCCTCGGGTTTCGGTCCAAGGGAAGTGTGACCTACCTCTTTCGTCGATTGGTCGAGGCGGGGTATTTCGTGAAAGATAAATACACATTTGTCCCTCAGGAGAGTTTTTTTACTCAGAAGGTATACGAATCAGTGAAGGCTGGTTTTCCATCGCCATGAGATGAAGAAAATGCTCACAATATAGATATAGATACCTACCTCATACCTCGACCTGAGAGTACCATTATGATTAAAGTGTCGGGTGATAGCATGATAGACGCAGGGATTAATACGGGAGACATCGTGATCGTGGATAAAGGGATGAATGCAAAGGTTGATGATATCGTGGTAGCAGAGGTCGACCGGGAGTTTACCCTGAAATATCTGAAGAAAGATAAGC
>CAYQWU010000034.1:3498-7849 GCA_964421335.1 uncultured Candidatus Peribacteria bacterium | reverse complement strand
CTGCTACCAATATTCGCGATGAGGCTATCATGTGGATAGATCTCGAGAAATCTCCCGAGAAGATGAAACACGAGAGTGAGAGAAAGTTTATCGAAAAGCATTTATTATAAATTTGCTACTCGATTGAACTTCGGACAACATTTTTTCAGTATCAAGATAAACAGAAACAGGTTTTTAGGGGAATCACTGTCTGAGCGGGATGAAAGCAGATATTCAGATGAACCTGGTCTATAGCGAGTTTGAGTTCCCCTAAATGATTTTGGTACTTTTTTGATAAAAAGTACAAAGACTGATTCTGTATCTGGGATGGATTCCACCTCGCGCTCGCAAGCTCACTTGGCTGGAATGACGGGGATCACTATTTATCCTTCCCCAGCATTGTCTCGAGAGTTTTCACAATCTGAGATATATAAACAACTATCGTGATAATACTTCCAAAGAGAATAATCTTTCACCATGTATCGAGGAAAATAGCACCGACACCGAAGAAAAAAGAAAGCATCATGACGATATGTCGTTGCATACGATAGTCTATCCCCTGCTCCGCCATGCGATGGTGCAGATGAGTGAGATCTCACTTCATAGGGTTTTTACCAGCTCGTATCCGTCCGAGTATGACATAGAATGCATCGATGAAATAAATACCGAGGACGATAGATGCTGTGGCTATCTTACCGCCTGAAACGATAGAGAGTGTCGCAATCATAAATCCGAGAAACATCGTCCCCGCATCTCCAACGATACACGCCCGACGCACATCAAAACGCCAAAAAACAAAAAGCGTTGGAATCAAGATAGTCAAAAAAGATAAAACAAAGAGTGAGTTATTCTGGGAAGCAAGGGTAGTATCGGTGAGGTAGAGCTTGACGGAAAGCCCAGCCAGAATAACCAAGGTGACGAGGCTCACACTCGAGGTCATAGCACGACCGTTATCACTCCAGTTAATAGCATTCATGACGAGGACATACCAGATAACTGTCGCGACGAGTGGTATGAAGTAGAGGGTTTTTCCAGCGACTGTCCATTGAAGTACTTCAAATGTATCGAGAGAAATAATACCTCCAAAAATATTACTCACATACCCAATCTTGATAGCCGTAAGCCCGAAAAATGCTCAGAGAGCGACCTGAAATCAGAGCCGGAAAATCGGACGAAGTGAGCGCTTCTGATCATCCCATGCCATGAGAAAACTCGTGATAAGTCAGGCGAGAATAACATAGGCTGTTTTCTTGATATCGGTCTCTGCGACGGATTGGAGAATCCATGGCGACCAGAGAAGCAGATTGAGCACGATGACGATACCACCTGGATATGGGAGCGGTCCCCTCCCCTCTTCATGTGGATAGAGGTGAGGCTTGTCGACGATGCCATATCGGCGAAAGAGCCAGAAAACACTATAGACCAAGAGAAGCATAGTCACTCCAGAACCCAGCACAACAGCCATGTAGAGAAGTATGGTCTCCATTATTTTTTCTGTTTAGAATAATAGTATATAACCCCTCAGAGGACGATTGCGAGAATGATATAATTGAGGTACTGGAGAACCACTTCATAATTCTCGACAGCAAATACTCAGACAAGGAGGATGGATACGGCCCAGAGTGACGAGCCAAATATATTTGCCACCCAGAATCGTGCTCCAGACATCTTATGAGAACCGGCGATGTAGGGTATAAATGCTCGGAGGAGATTGTGAAATTTACCACCAACAATAAACCAAAATCAATTTTTATTAATTTGCTTCTCGAGCCATGCGAGTTCTTTTGGACCAGCTCAGAAAAATGCTCAATATTTTTTTAGTGTATCAGGATTTCCATATCTTCCCATGAAGTAGCCGAGAGCATTTCCGAGACACGCACCTGTCATCGCGAGAAGTGCTGCGAGAGGAAATATCTCCCATTGTTTTGCGACAAAAAAACCACCGACCAAAATCATCATATTCATACCAGGAACAACCACCCCTACGAATGGAAATGATTCTATCATGGCAACGACGAACAATATGACATAATTCCATTCTCACCAAGACTTGATCTGAACTCACATCCAATCAATCACTCCCCTCATGATATCAGGACGAAACAAGGAGAGTAGTCCGATAATGATCATGGCAGCCAAGAGGATGACATGCAGAGTAGAGATGATGTAGCCGAGGAAGCGTTTGATATTTTTACTATACATGCACATGAGTATAGATAAATTAGCGGGAAGTGAAGTCTTCTGGAAATAAAAATAAAATTACTATAATTCGCATACTTTATCGGAAAACTCAAATTATAACTCTCTGTCTCTCCTGTGCTCAATAAAACATTCTCCAAATACGCTCTCCTCTTCACGCTGCTCATCATCAATATGAGCTGGTGGGGCTATCTCGATAGGCCTCATGTAGTGAAGCCCACATCAGAAAATCTCGATTGTGTGAGCTATAGCCCCTATCGTGATGAATATACGCTCGATGAAAATAAAAAATTCGTCACAACAGACACGATTGATGCCGATCTCGCCATCATAGCGGAACGATTTCGTTGTGTACGCATCTACACGACTCTCCACGGCATGGATCGTGTGCCAGAAATTGCTGAGAAATACGGGCTCTCTGTTATCGTGGGCGTCTGGATCAGTCCAGACCTCATGGAAAATATGGAGGATCTCGAATGAGCTCTGACGGTCGCTGAGAAATACGCTTCTGTGACGCACATTTTGATAGGAAACGAGGCTCTTTTCTTTGAAACTATATCACCGAAGTATCTCTATCTCTATCTGAGATATGCAAAAACGAAGACTAGTAAACCTGTCTCAACTGGTGAAATAGTCTCCACCTGGAATGAACAGCGAAAACTCGCAGAGCTCTCGGATTTTATAGCGATACATGTATTCCCTTATTGGAACAATGTACCCGTAGAAAAATGAGTGGAGTATCTCGAGGGGGATTATAATTTCATGAAAACACTCTTCCCAGATAAAGAAATCATCGTGGCTGAAACAGGCTGGCCATCAAATGGTGTCAATCGTGGCTGAGCTGAAGCAAACCTCCTCACACAAGCGACCTATGTCAGGACGATTACGAAATATCTAGAAAGTCGAAACATACACTATAACATCATCGAAGCATTTGATCAACCGTGGAAAATATTTGGAAGTGAGAAACATGCCGGAGGATCGTTCGGTATATTCGATGACAAATGACGAGAAAAATTCGCACTCTCGGGCCCTCTCTCGCTCTATGGAAGTTCATTTATGGTGCGCGGACTGGCAAATACTGTCGATGCTATCGTACACAAAATACCTGAAAAATACGCTACAAAAATAGATACAATTTTTTCTGGGGATATGGTCTATCGGCTGACAAAAGTACTCAATATAGATTCCGACATTGGTCTCGCTACGAGTCTCATATTCCTGACAGTCAGTATCATATTTGGCTGGTTCGGTGGTCATCTGAGGTTCCGCGCTTTTTTCTGGGGGTCCCTCACACTCCTCGGACTCATCAATATACTAGTAATGATCTGATACAAAGCATGGATAGGGCACTATCTCTATCTCCCCCAATTCTGGATAAATATCCCTCTCATGCTCCTCCCTATCATGGGAATACTGTATCAGCTGAGGGATTACCTGAAGATTATTGGTCGAGGCCACATACGACACCATATTACCTACCGCGATCTCACTCCTTTTGCAGGAGAAGAACCATTTGTCTCTATCCATATACCGAGTTATAACGAAGAACCTGAGATGCTCATACACACGATAAAGTGTGTGACAAATCTCGACTACACAAACTATGAGCTCATCATCATCGAAAACAATACACGAGATGAAAAAGTATGGAAACCTGTCGAAAAATTCGTCCAAGAACTCGGGAATTCTCGTGTGCGTTTCTATCACTTCGATGAACTCGATGGATATAAATCTGGTGCACTCAATAAGGCACTCGAACTCACAGACCCCCGTGCTGAGATTATTGGGCTCCTCGATGCTGACTACTGTGTAAAACCAGATTGGCTCCGTATGACCATAGGACTCTTTTCGGAAAATAAAATTGCTGCCATACAGTGCCCTCAGGCAAATGACAGAAGAGATGCGACTGCATTTCAGAAGATCATGTGCTACGAACTCGACCTCTTCTACAAACAGGGAATGATTATCAGAAATGCATCAAATGCCGTCATCATGAATGGGACTATGTGTCTCCTGAGACGCGATGTCCTCGAAGCGGAGAAGTGGTGCAACGGGTTTATCTGTGAAGACTCTGAGCTGGGCCTGAGAATACTCGCACACGGCCGTTCGATTATCTATGTGGATCATATTTTTGGAGAAGGACTCCCCCCGAGAAATTTCGAAGAATACA
>CAYQWU010000034.1:0-3488 GCA_964421335.1 uncultured Candidatus Peribacteria bacterium | reverse complement strand
ATACAAAAAACAGAGATTCCGTTGGGCGTATGGAGCGATGATGATATTCAAGACTCACTGGAAAAAGATATTTTTCCGATCACATCTGACACTCATGCAAAGATTCGAATATCTCTTTGGTTGGATAGGATGGGGGCAGATGATTCTCTATCCTTTCTACCTCTTGATTCTCTTGTTTGGAAGTTATTTCATCTATGAGTCGTATAGTTTTGAAGCACCGTATGACTTTGCGCTTTTGACGCTCTTCTATGTCCTCTTCCTGATGTTCTCCACTATTTCTATCTACCGCGATAGGATGCATATATCACTCAAGGAAGCATGGCTCGCAGTCCTCGCATCAGCCTCACTCACTGTGACGATTTTCCGAGCTGTTTTCCTCGCGATATTTTGGAACAATTTTGGATTTAAAAAAACCAATAAATGAGGTGTCCATATCGGCTCCGGGAAACTATCATGGCTCCGGGCACATCCTGGATTTATCGGACTCGTTGCTATCAACCTCGCGATGATTATACTGTCTGCATCAATTCTCTTCCGCTATGGAGTGAACACTGATACACTCATATGGTTCTTGCTCGTTGTGACGATAACCCTGCCAACTATGGGATCGCTCTTTTTCCAAATCATCTATGAATAACACACTCGTTGCTGACATAGAATCAAAGATTGATATCGTAGAGTTGGTGCGAGAATATGTCCCGTTAAAAAAATCAGGTGCTAACTGGAAATGACTCTCCCCTTTCAAACCCGAGAAAACAGCTTCTTTTGTCGTGTCTCCCGCGAAACAAATCGCCTATTGCTTCGCAACAAATCAATGAGGTGGGCCACTGACGATGCTTATGCTCCTCGAAAAAATAGAATTCAGAGAAGCTCTCCAGATACTCGCGAAGCGGGCTGGCGTCGAACTCAAAACAGACACTGTCCAGGATGGAAAAGCTGACGAGCGATCGACACTCATAAAACTCTACACGGCGGTGGCAGATTGGTATCGTGATGATCTCCAAAAACCAGAATGACTCGAAGCGAGAAATTATCTCACAAAGAGAGGCATCACTCCAGGAACCGTGGAGAAATGGTGAATAGGCTACAGCTCTGACCCGAGAGAAATGTTTGAGAGTATGAAGAAAAAATGATTCTCAGAAAAAATCATCATGGATAGTGGCATATTTGTTTCACAGTACAAGGATCGATTTTTTGGAAGAGTAATATTCCCGATTACCAATTATCGTGGTGAGGTTATAGCATTTTCTGGGAGGACATTGAAGAGCTGAAGTGACGAAGCAAAAGATGTGAATTCTCCTGAGACACCTATTTTTCATAAATCTGATGTTCTCTTCGGCATCAATCATGCGAAAAACCCCATCCAAAAAGAAAAAAAAGTCATCGTCGTCGAGTGACAAATGGATGTCATCAGTCTCCACCAGAGTGGTTACGAATATGTCGTCGGTATCAGCGGAACAGCACTCACCGAATCCCATATACGACTCATACGCCGACTTACCAATCAAGTCTATCTCTGCCTCGACCGTGATAGCGCCGGGAAACAGGCCATATTTCGCTCGATAGAAAATCTCCAAAACGAACCGGTCGATATTTATGTCGTCAATATCTGAGAGGCAAAAGATCCTGATGAATTTCTGAAATCTGATGGAGACTTCAATGCGAGTATAGAAAATGCTGTGCCCGCTGTCTCTTTTATAATAGAAGAAGGTTCGTCAAAATACGATGTCACAACGAACCAAGGGAAAAAATGACTCATGGATGAGGTTATCAAACACATACTCGCGATACGTGGTAGTGTCGAGATCGATCAAGCTCTTCGTCTGCTCTCAAAAAAACTCGACATGAGCTTGCAAACTCTCTACTCTGAATACAATAGAGCAGTTCGTGGTCAGAAGAGACCACCTGTTGATGTGTCTCCATCACTCCTACCGTCTGGAACTGAATACCTCGTCACCTATATTATTGGTTTACGAGAAGGCCGTGAGATTTTTCTCCGTGAATGCCTGTTCCAAGACGAAGTACTGGGGGAGGAAAATATGCAACAGATTACTGCGCTCCTCGCAGGGACACTCGAGAATGAAGTCATAAAAAGTCATGAACTCCGATTCGAAGAACTCTCTCATGGGAAAACCACAGAAAAACTCTTCATCGAATTCAATGAACTCATCTGGGGAATTAATCAGACCACTTTTCGTAAACTACAAAAGAAATACTCGAGTGATCTCCCGAAACTCCAGGAACTCCTCAAACTCGCTCGAGAACATAAACTCATCTAAGTCCTATGCCCTCACCAAAAAAATCAAAAAATCCCGTTGATAAAAAAATCGTTGAAGAAGTCAGTCTCGATGCTATCGTGGTAGACGAGCCAAAAAAACAAATTCCACGAACCCCTACATTTCATGACGAGGAAGAACTCGACTGGTCTGATGCTCCGAAGAAAAATAAGAATTCCTACGATGACGATGAATTCGATGACGACATAAAAGAAAAAGAAGAGGAAGAAGAGGAAGAAACAGAAGAAGGTGAACCGTTTTTCCGAGAAAAAGGACCGAAATCTCAGGGTTCTCGTCTCAATGTCGACCGAGAAAAAGATGGTCGTCGTGTTGGAAAATGATTTAACACATTTATCGATACGACACTTCCTGAAGAATTGACGAAAGACCTCCCCGAACTCGTGAAAGATCTCCTCAAAAAATGAAAAGTCGAAGGAAAAATCAGTCAGGATGAGCTCATGGGCGTCCTCCCAAAAGCAGAAGAAGATATCGAACTTCTCGATAGAATCTACAATGTCCTGATGCAGATGGAGATAGAACTCGTGGACAATCTCGACCGAGAAAATCTCTTTGAATCAACAAAAGAAGACAAACAAGAACTCATCGATCTCTCTGAGATTTCTGATGATAGTATCCGCATGTATCTCAATGAAATCGGTCGATACCCTCTCATCGATGGTGATGAGGAAGTCCGACTCGGTCGTCTCATCAAAAAAGGTGATCAAGCTTCTCGAAAAAAACTCGCAGAATCAAACCTCCGTCTCGTTGTCTCTATCGCAAAGAAATATATGGGTCGTGGTCTCGGTCTCCTCGATTTGATTCAGGAAGGAAATGTCGGTCTCTTCCGTGCGGTTGATAAATTTGATCCAGAAAAAGGATTCAAATTTTCTACCTATGCGACATGGTGGATTCGTCAGGGTGTCACTCGTGCAATCGCAGACCAGTCACGAACCATTCGTGTCCCTGTCCATATGACAGAAACCATCAATCGATTCAACTATACGTATCGTATGATGACGCAGGAGCTCAATCGTGAACCTCTCATCGAAGAGCTCGCAACAGAACTCGAGATGGATGTCCGAAAGGTTCGTCAGATTATGCGTATCAGCCAGGATATCCTCTCTATAGATACACCAGTTGGAAAAGAAGAAGATACGACTCTCGGTGACTTCATCCAGGATGATAAATACGAAAAACCAGATGATGCGGCAA
>CAYQWU010000033.1:2149-7897 GCA_964421335.1 uncultured Candidatus Peribacteria bacterium | reverse complement strand
GTCACCATCACCGCTTCAGAGATGAGGCCCGTTGCGAGAGCAGGGACGATGAAGTCCGCGATAGTCAGGTCCGTATTTGTGTATTCTTCGACGATACCTTCATGACTTTCTTCAGGGTGTTTCCAGGCAGGGAAATTGCCCGGTGTTGCGAGGTCAGTGTGCTGATCGATGTGCACGAGGAGAGCTCACTTCTGTATATATCATTTCCAGTATGCCTCATGCCAGAATGCGAAAGCATGATTGTGATTGTCCATGATCCATGTGGGGACACGCGATTTTTTGAGAAAAACAAAATGCTTCAATCATTTGCCTGCTGTCATCTTCCCATTTACCTCTCACTCTATCACTGTCTCGTTTCCCGTCACGACATCACCCAGAGTTCACTCTACGAGACTCGGTACAACTATCGTTCTATTTGCTCGTTCATCGAAATTGAGACGATTGTTGGAAATAGCCGTGGAGATGATATGAGGAGAGGAGTACATGAGGTGCGCTTGTAGGAATAGTATTCACGAGTATACTCCAAAGTATACTTTTTTCTATGAAACGAATGATTACGGGTATCAAGCCCACAGGCACATTTCCGCATATTGGCAACCTCATGGGGGCTATGCTACCTCTGCGTGAAAATGCAAAAAAATATGATACAGCAATTTTTATCCCAGACCTCCACGCACTTACTTCCATTAGAGACGGGAAGGTCCTCAATGAAAATATCCGCAACGGTCTCATCTCCTATCTTGCGGTCCTTGGTCGCGATACTGAGGTGACGATTTTCCGACAATCAGATATTATTTGATTAAATAAACTCGAATGGATTCTCAGTTGTTTTACGCCATATTCGCTCATGCTCCGAGCACATACATTCAAAGATGCAGAGCAAAAGAATAGTGAAATCAACATGTGAACTTTCAACTACCCAATTCTCATGGCAGCGGATATTCTCGGCTATGATTGTGATGTCGTGCCCGTTGGGAAAGATCAGCTCCAGCACCTTGAGATGGCGCGTGATATTGCCCGTTATGTAAATCATCACTACAAAGTAGACATTCTCGTCGAACCAAAACCAATTATTGACGACGCGATTGCGGTCATCCCTGGTCTCGATGGTCGCAAGATGAGTAAATCCTACAACAACTATATCAGCATGTTCGAGAGCTCAGCGGATCTGAAGAAAAAAATTGCAACTATTCCGACCGATTCTCTCGGACTCGAAGATCCAAAAAATCCTGATACTTGTAATGTCTTTGCTCTCATTAAAACTTTCTGAGAGAAAAAAGAAGTTGAGGAAATTCGAAAAAAATACAAAACTGGCGGTTATGGATACTGACACGCAAAGCAGGACCTTCACATTATCCTCGACCGATTTATCGCACCATATCGAGACGCTTACGCCGAACTCAATAAGCTCTCAGATGAGGAGCTCTTCGAGCCAGTCCGACGCGGAAATGTGAAGATGCAAAAACGACTCGATGAAGTCATGAACCGCATGAAAAAATATATCGGCGTCTAATTATGAAACGACCATTTCGCACCATCAAATCCGCCACTCTCCTCGTCTGTCTGCGAGTTTTTGCGATGATTCCAGGTATTGGGAAGAAGGCCCGACATCGCGCATCGCACATTCATTTCCGTCGCGAGCCAGTGAAGTTTTTCTGACTTCATGAATTCTCTGGCGTGTCACTGCTCTTCCTCACTGACCCACACATCGGAGGCAGTATTGACGCTATCGCAGCACAGACAGCACATGGTATCCAGATGCTCCTCGCGAATGCAAAACCAGAAACGACCATAGTTCTCCATGGAGGCGATTTCGTGTCTGCTCATGGCACGAAAAAAACTCTTTCCTTTGAGCACTTCGTCGAGGTCGCAAAAAAACTCTTTCACGGTCTTGAAGGATTCCGACATTTTGCTGTTGTTGGCAACCACGATGACGATAATGCTGATTTTGGCTACACACGCGCATGGCTCGAGGACAAGATGCAGGTGCATTTCCTGACGGAGGTGCGACACGCCAAAAAGATTTTTATCAACGACAAGAGTCTCTGCATTCATGGCATTCACACCCTCGCGAAGCATCTTCATAAGATGCCAAAAAAAGAGCGAAACATGATCCTCGATCAGTATATCTACACGCTCAACCACATGCATAACGACCTCAATGTGGTCCTCCTGCATAATCCCGATGGCCTCGAGTTTCTCCTCGCTCGTCTCAAGTCTACGAAGCAGTCTATCACGACACCGACACTCTTCCTCGCAGGGCACACACATGGAGCGATGGTCGACCTCCCATTCCTCCGAAAGATAGGGCTTCTCGCATCTCGCACGGCATTTACGAGATACAAATGATGGTATTGGCCAGAGGGGAAATATGGCGAAACTGGCAATTGGAAGCTCTATGTCTCAACCGGTATGGGTAATAGTCCGGGATTTGATTTCCGTATGAATGCGGATCCGGAGGTGGTGCTTTTCACTCTTTAATAGAATGACGAATGAATAATGACGAATGAATAATGGAGGATTCTTTATCACAGAAAGCTCAATTGACTGCGATTTTTTTGTGACGCTTTCAACCATTTCATATCGGGCATATGAGTATCGTGGAGCGAATTCTCACTGACTACGGGCGACTCATCCTCGTCATCGGTTCTGCAGAAAAATCTAGTACTGATGAGAATCCCTGGACGCTCCAGGAACGCGAAGAAATCATTCGTGCGAGTATCCCCCTCGAGCTCCAAGAACGCATGGATATCGTCTGACTGGAAGATGTCCCAGATGACGACGAGTGGTGTGAGAACTTAAAAAAAATTCTTCTATCAGAAAGTATTCTCTACACTGGCAACGAATGGGTCAGAGACATTTGTGCCCGATATGACATTCAAACCGAGTGGATTGATTCCTATCAGATAGATATCTCAGGGACAAAGATTCGAGAGATGATACAGAGCGGGGAGGATGTATCACGATGGACAACTCTAGAGGTATAAAAATATATTAAACATAAAATAGAGTTGATTATTATTGGAGAAAATATATAGTGAGCTCCATGGGCGATAAACGCGGAACACCAATCGAATTTTTTACTTGAGAAGAGGCAGGTAGCATCTTGACTATCGCCTTAAAATGAGGACCAAATGAGACTAAAAAACTCAGAGAAGCTACTCAATCTAATTTCGAAAAAGTACTTACTGTCATACAAGCAAGTTCTGAGTTGGCAGAAATTGTCTGAGACATAATTGGAAATGATAAGAGTTGATCTAAGAGACATTTTACGCCACAAGAAATCATAAAATTCCGTAGAACTATTCTTTCTTTATTAAATGGAGAAGAAAATGATGATGAAGAGGAAGAGGAGAGCAGTGACCAGCATGCTAGCCCAGAACTTGCTCAAATTGCAGTTACCATAAATGCTCTGTATGCCAACTGAACATATTTTAATAATATGAAAGTACTTACTGTGCAAGTGCATGATTTTTTTGAAGAGTTATGAAAAAACAGTAAGAAAGATGAGGAAGAGAAGCAATCCTGAGGTGTTACTGTTAAACAAAAGAATTATCTGGACAATGATGAAGAGGACGATGATGATTTTTCTGGCTGAAATTATTACCAAATTTTAGCTGGAGATGCCATTGTTGTTAAAACAATCAAGTCTATTATTTATGCTTATATATTCTATCTCAGGAAATTATCAGATACTGATTTAGGGGAGATTTGAAAAACCGAAGAGTCCTCGGAACTATGGCAGGGTATGGCGCAAATAGTAACTAACTACAAGAGATTTGTGAAACAGCCTCGGAATATGAGAAGTGTCAGGAATATGAATTTTGATTTGATAGCAGAATTAGAAGAAATATTTGAATCCTGGGATTCATATGCTCTATTACTGAATACAAAACGAGGAAATAAAGCAGAATAATTTAGTATAAAAATCCCCCTGAATTCAGGGGGATTTTATTAGAGGGAGAAAATTACTTCTTCTCATCTTCTTCTACTTCTGCTTCGACGGTTGGTTCTTCAGAGCCTTCGCCATTTACATTTTCTTTTACTTTCACACCATCATCAGCTGCTCCAGCAGATGCATAGATAGCTTGACCGATTTTCATCATGACCTCAGAGAGTGGAGTACTTGCTTCCTCGATTTGCGCTTTCGTTGCTTCTGGATTTTCGAGAACAGTTTTGAGAGCAGCGATTTTTTCCTCTGCAGTCTTTTTGTCATCTTCAGGGATTTTCTCAGCATTGTCTTTGAGAGTTTTTTCACCTTGGTGCACGAGAGAATCTGCCATATTGCGAGCCTCGACGAGTTGTTTCTTCTCGCTATCTGAGTGACGATTTGCCTCAGCTTCTTTGACGAGATTTTCTACTTCTTCCTTGCTCATACCACCACTATTCTGGATAGTGATTTTCTGTTCTTTACCAGTGCCTTTATCCTTCGCTGAGACAGAGAGGATACCAGAGGCATTGATGTCAAAAGTGACTTCGATTTGTGGCACACCGCGTGGAGCTGGTACGATTCCTTCGAGGATAAATCGTCCGAGAGATTTGTTATCCTGAGCCATTTCTCGCTCACCCTGGAGGACATGGATTTCGACACTTGGCTGATTATCCTGCGCCGTTGAGTAGACCTGAGATTTACTGGTAGGAACTGTCGTGTTTCGCTCGATCATACGAGTCATGACACCACCGAGTGTCTCGATACCGAGAGAGAGTGGAGCGACATCGAGGAGGAGGACATCACGGACATCACCAGAGAGGATACCTGCCTGGATAGCAGCACCGATAGCGACTGCTTCATCAGGATTGACGCTCGCATTTGGTTTTTTTCCGAAGAATTGTTCTACCTTTGCGAGGACCATAGGGACACGAGTCGAACCACCGACGAGGATGATTTCATCGATTTGATTTGCCTGGAGTCCTGCATCAGCGAGGACCTTTCGACATGGTTCGATAGATCGCTCCACGAGGTCGGAGACGAGTTCTTCGAACTTCGCACGAGTGATTTTGACGAGGAGATTCTTCGGTCCGCTATCATCCATCGTGATGTAGGGGAGATTTATCTCTGTTTCTGTCGCTGTAGAGAGTTCTTTTTTCGCTTTTTCAGCTTCATCGCGGACTCTCTGGACTGCCATTGGGTCTTTCTTGAGATCGATACCCTGGTCTTTCTGGAATTCAGCGATGACATATTCAAATATTCTCTGATCGAAATCGTCACCACCGAGGTGTGTGTCACCGTTGGTCGCAAGTACTTCAAATGTCCCCTCACTTCCAATCTCGAGGATAGAGATATCAAATGTACCACCACCGAAGTCGTAGACGGCTACTTTTTCATCTTTCTTTTTAGAGAGACCGTATGCGAGAGCTGCAGCAGTTGGTTCATTCACGATTCTTTTTACATCGAGACCCGCGATTTTACCAGCGTTGATTGTTGCCTGTCTCTGGTCATCGTTGAAATACGCGGGGACCGTGATGACGGCTTCTGTCACTTTTTCACCGAGATATTTCTCAGCGTCTTCCTTGAGTTTCATGAGGACATGAGCCGAGATTTCTTCTGGGCGAGCGTTTTTACCATTAAAAGTAATGAGGGATTCTCCACCAGGACCAGCAGTCACCTCGTAGGGAACATTTTTGATTTCTGATTCGACTTCGCTCTTTTTACGACCGATAAATCGTTTCGCAGAAAAAATTGTTTCCTTAGGATTTGTCACAGCCTGTCGTTTTGCCGGAGTACCGACAATGATTTCACCTTTCTTG
>CAYQWU010000033.1:0-2139 GCA_964421335.1 uncultured Candidatus Peribacteria bacterium | reverse complement strand
TTGGGATGATTTTTGCTTCTCCACCTTCCATGAAGGCGAGCGCTGAGTTGGTAGTCCCGAGATCGATACCAATAATTTTTCACATAAAAATAAGGGGTTAAAAATGTATTTACCTTCCCATTATAGCAAACTTTTTTTCTAATGCAAATATTTTTAGCACCAAATGACTCTAGGTGCTAATTATGCTATTTTCACCACTTGTATATAGGATAAAACCCCTCAAAGAAATTCCTTGAAAAGTTTCTGATTTAAAAAAAGTATCTAGAACTCTTGCTGTACGAAGTGATGACCACAGCCACGAGCGACTATCTCAGCCACATCTCCGACGACCCGTATCGTTCCTTGCGTAGTCCTGAGGATACAGACACTTGACTGCTTCCGAGGAGTGAAGCTATAGTTCAATACCTGAATCCAGGGGATGCAAAATGATTTATGGAAGGGGAGCCAATGTGTCGGTTTAAATGCTATTCAGTAATCTTCGATACCTACCCGGACACAGCGATTGTAGCTTCAGAATTTCTTGAGACCGACCGCAGATGCGATATCTGTGTCATTTGTCACATCTCGACGGAAGAGTTTTTGCCATTTATTCCATCCAGACACATGAAAAGTAAACCAAGAGAGTATTGGCCAGAGGATGAGAGCCCAGAAGAGGAGCATGAAAAAAACTTTCATACGCTCAGTATATCACAGATATTTACTCATTGCAAGAGGATGAGAGCTCCAATCTAGACCAGACCATCGTGCTCTCAAATGCAACTCAGGGGGCTTGAATAACGGAGAGATTTTGTATACTACACCCAGTTATTCTGACATTGTTGTAGAAAACTCCCAATAAACACTTCCAAATATGGCTAAAAAAGAAGAAGCTCAGTACTGAGCAAGTCAGATCCAAGTCCTCGAAGGACTCGAAGCTGTCCGCAAACGCCCCGGCATGTACATCGGCTCGACCGATGCACGAGGTCGTGATCATCTCGTGAAGGAGATAGTCGATAACTCCATCGATGAAGCGCTTGCTGGTCACTGTACACATATCACTCTCCGTCTCACAGATGATGGCTCTTGTGTCGTCGAGGATAATGGTCGAGGAATCCCCGTTGATACACACGAGAAGACAGGTCTCTCTGCCCTCGAGACAGTCATGACGGTCCTCCATGCCGGTGGTAAATTCGGCGGTGATAACTCTGGGTACAAAGTCTCAGGAGGTCTTCACGGAGTCGGTGCGTCAGTCGTCAATGCTCTCTCATCTCGCACAGAAGCAACTGTCTGGAAAGACGGATTTGAATACTTCCAAGCCTACGAGCGAGGAAAGCCAACTGCTTCTATCAAAAAAGTGGGAGCAACAGATCATGTCAACGGTACGAGAATCCAATTCTGGCCCGATGCTGATATTTTTGAGGATATCGTGTTTGACTTCGCCTACATCAAAAAAGACTTCCGCGAGCGAGCCTATCTCACACGAGGTATCACTCTCACAGCAATAGACGAGCGAAGTGGCAAACAAGACAGAATTCGCTACTATTTCGAATGAGGTCTCAAATCGTACATCACCTATCTCAACCGTCACCACGAATCTATCGGTGACATATTCTGTACTGATAATATGGTCGACCATGTCTCAGTCGAGGTCGCGCTTCAGTACCGAAAAGAAGACTATTCAGAGCACCTCACGAGCTTCGTGAATAATGTCATCACACCAGGTGGTGGTACTCATATGACCGGGTTCCGAACCGCTCTCACGAGGACAATCAACAAATACGCTCGAGAGAAAAACTTCCTCACAGACAAGGATTCCAATCTCACGAATGAAGATGTCGCAGAAGGTCTCACAGCAATCATCTCAGTCAAAGTCCCAGAACCACAGTTCGAAGGTCAGACAAAGGACAAACTCTGAAATTCAGAGGTCCGTGGAATTACCGATAAATCAGTTGCAGAAACGCTCGGAGACTTCCTCGCAGAACAGCCAAAAACAGCCAAGGCTATCATCGACAAGTGTCTCCTCGCATCTCGTGCTCGTATGGCAGCTCGTTCTGCTCGAGAGACGATTATCCGAAAAGGAGCACTTGAGTGACTTACATTACCGGGAAAACTCGCTGACTGTGCGAGCAAAGATCCATCAAAATCAGAGCTCTACATCGT
>CAYQWU010000032.1:0-7930 GCA_964421335.1 uncultured Candidatus Peribacteria bacterium | reverse complement strand
AACTACCGACACAAGGCTTTTCAGGCCTCTGCTCTACCACTGAGCTACCCCGGCGTTGGCATTACTGTATTGATACTTCCGAAATTGCAAACCTAAATTAATGCTTTATCTTTATTTGCCCAAATTCGAGCTCTACAGGAGTATCGCGTCCGAGGAGATTGATGGTGAGTTTGAGTGTTGCTTTCTTTTCATTGATTTCGATGACCTTGCCTTCGCTTCCCTGAAATGAGCCTGAGAGAATAGTTGCGTAGTCACCAATTTTGATAGGTGTTTTGTATTCAGCATTTTTCTCATCAACCATTCCCTGTATTCGGAGAAGTTCAGCCTCTGTCACAGGGACAGGAGTTGTACCAGCACCGAGGAATCCTGTGACATTTGGAGTGTTTCGGACGACATACCATGACTCGTTGGTGACGATCATCTTTATGAGGATATATCCTGGGAATACATTTTTCTTATTTTTGACGGATCCGCCTCCTTTTTTCAAAGTGACGACATCGTGGAGAGGAACGAAGCAATCGAGGATATACTTCTCGAGATTGAACATCTCTCGTCTCTGCATGAGCGAAGTACGGACATTATCTTCTGTGCCAGAGATGACTCGGATGACATACCATTCAGGCTTTGGAGCGAAGAGTTTTGACATGAAGAGGGGATTAGAAAATGACTATTGTGCTACTGGTTCTGCTTTTACTTCGAGTTTCTGACCAGAGTCGGTAGTGATCTCGAGTGGTTGTTCTATGACAGGTGATCCAGAGAGATCAGCTCCCCCAGGAGTATGTATCCAGCCACGGAGAGCGAAGAGACCATTACTGAAGATGAGAGTCAGCAGGTAGGTGAAAATAGTCATCGCCACAATAACGGAGACAACTACTTTGAAAAAATTCTTCGTTTCAATATGAGTAGGCCATACGACATGCTCGAGTTCTGCCATTGATTCCTTGAAAAAATTTGCCATAAAGAAAGAGAGTTAGGTGCAAAAAATCAGTGTGAGTATAGAAAAAAGCAGGAGAGAGTCAATACATTATCTCCGGAAACACGGAAAAAGTTCACATCCCCTCGGATTCACGATTCGCATCTTTGTTAGTGCTACTCGAAATGCCTGCGGGCATCTCTCCGGTACTTTTGGTGGCAAAAGTACCCAAAACCATTCAGGACAACAAAACTCGCTATAGACTGTATTCATCCCGCTCAAACTGTGCGCTTTGCCATTCAAGGCAAATCTCCTGTCCCGAAACCCCTTTTCTGTTTTTCGTGATATTCGGTAACTATTTCTCTAGAATTCTATCATGTCCCATACCTTTGATGCGATATTTCGGGGTTTACCTGAGTGAGGTGTGTGATGCAGATTGATAAAGGGGACGCTATTTGCTTCAAGGAAACCACAGCGTTGTTCCTTCCAAGACCGAGAAATATCAGGAATCATAAAGTCAAAACCGATGATAACATCGCCAAAAACTTTTGCTGCTTTCTCAAAAACCGCTTTGTTATCAGGATGAGCTATCTCGAATTCTTCTGCTGAAGATCCGCCGTAGCTGACGCCGATTTTCTCACTGAGATAGACGATTTCTCACTTTTTTGGGATATAAGTCTGGATGATTTTTTGTTCATTATTGCGTGAGAGTTTCCAGGGCTTCACGAGGTCTGCATTTGTCAGCTCTATGCGACCATCAAAAGAGAGCTGTCGCTTCAAAAACCAATTCATTTTCTCATCCGACACGACTTCTGCTATACCTTCTTCACGATGTTTATTTTTCTCTTCGATGAGTTTCATGAGTGTATCCTTGCCATTTCCTGTCACCATCGGCTGAGTTCCCGAGAGAATTCCAGAAATCTCATAATTTATTACTGTTCATCGATAGACTGGTCCGATGATTTGTTCCTCGACGATGACCCAGAGACAGAGTTGGCGCGCTATCTTGAAAGCATGACGGAGGTCATCATGATTTCTCACATAGGTGACGACATGGCGTCCACGACTTCCGAGACGGGGCTTCACGATGACAGGCTTCTGTATCCGATCAAATATTCTTTTCGCTTCTTCGAATGTCCGAGCAAATCCCCCCTGAGGCACTGGTAAATCGTTTTTGAGACAGGTTTTCTTAAAAATTCATTTATCATCCAGTGTCGCGAGAGCTGCTTGATTCACATCTTTTGGACGGGGAAGTCCTGAGAAAAGCATGATTTTTTTCTTGTAGGTTCAGGGTATTGGTTTTCGCACGATATAGGTGTCGACCGCACGGTCGAGTATCCGGACTTCTCTCATCTCGAGACCTCTTTTTTCTGCTTCTTCCCAGAGGACTTTAGCACGAGAGAGTGTTGATTTATTTGGCTTCATGCCGAAACGGATGACCCCGAAGAGTCGCCCAAAACCGATCAGAAAGAGAGCGACATCGTCTTCCCATCGACTTGCGAAGCGAGCCAGAGGATTCGCGAGGAGTCCTATCTGGAGCTTCTCGAAGAGGATATTGAGACTGTCAAAATACCAATTGAGATAGTGGGGAATTGGATTATTTCCACAGTAAGGACAACGATTTTTTTTTCACATGGAGGAGTTTTTAGACGGTGAACTGTTCGAGGAATTCGACTTTATTTTCGTGAAAGAGACGGATATCGCTGATGCCATATCGGATCATCGCGAGACGAGTGAGTCCGAATCAGAAGGCAAACCCTGAATATACTTCCGGGTCTATATCTGCCTGTCGGAGGACATTTGGATGGACAAGACCACAGCCCATAAATTCAAGCCAGCGACCTTTCCCGTCCTTTTCCCACCAGAGATCGACCTCCATACCGGGTTCGACAAACGGGAAATACCCAGGACGCATACGAAATTTTGGCTCATATCAGAAAAGTTCCGTGAGAATTGTTGTGATGGTTCCCTTGAGATGACCGATGTTGATATTTTTGTCGACAACGAGACCCTCTACTTGTTCAAATGCTATATCATGCGTTGCATCGATTTTCTCGTTTCGATAGACAGAACCGAGCACCATCGCACGGAGTGGCTTTGGTTGTGTCTTCAGGAGATGATTTTGCATGCATGAAGTTTGAGTCGCGAGAACACGCTTGTCCGTGAGCCAGAAAGTATCTTGCATATCACGAGCTGGGTGCCAAGACGGGATATTCAAAGCGTCAAAATTATCAAATTCTGTTGTCACAGTAGGCGATCTCCAGACAGAGAATCCCATTCTCGTGACGATGTCGATGATATCTGATTGGACCATCTTGATTGGATGCTGAGTGCGACCCTGACTCTTCGCAGGGACAGTCATGTCGATGAAACGATTTTCTGCTGTTTTGAGTTCATTTTCACGGATTTCCTTTTCCTTTTTTGCGAGCTCTGCTTCGACATCTGCTCGGAGTTCATTGAGTGATTTTCCGAGTGTTTTCTTCTCTTCTGGAGAGAGACTCGCGACATTTTTCAACATCTCGGTGAGTGTTCACTTCTTTCCCACGAGTGAATTACGATATTCGATAAGCTGCTTCAGGCTCGTGAGAGCTGCGATTCATGCGTGGATTTCTGGTTTGAGGGATTCAGGGTTCATATCTTAAAATTGAAAAGTTTTTAGTATTTCTTTAAAAGTATTCTCAGAATTTTCACTTTTTGCCGTAAAGACCCAAAAATATGTATGTTTGTTTCTAGATTCCAAAATAGCAGTTATCATAAATGAATTTGGATCGATATTTTCTCCACTATTCTGTGTAATGTTTGAGATTACAATTTTTCAATTGGAGTCCTCTGTTAAAGTGTAGGTTTTATTAGTAAAGAATGGTCAGTATCAGTCTGGATCAGCTTCAAATCTCAACATTGGTTTTTCAGGAATTGAATCGTCCCCTACCTCTACACGATGCCAGTTAAATCCATGGGGGTGACCCGTGTATTCATAATAAATCATATCTTTTAGCATTTTCCATGAACTCGGGTATGAAAATGTAGCTCCTATTGTTTCATTTTGATATATACTCCAATTTTGATCTAGCGGGGAGATCATATTTTTCGCAAACTCAAACACCTCAGCCCGAGTAGCAGCACGATTTGGATTAAAATAAACATTTCTCTCTTTGAATCCTGTAAACATACCATCTGTCATATTTTTTCCAAAAATAATTTCGGGGACGATAACTCTTCTTGCTATAGCTTTTTGAATTACTTTTATCTGCCATGTATTTGCATCAATATAATTAATGGGGTCTTCGTACGAATTTGGTATATTTTCTACACCGTGCATGACTATTGCCAACGCCTCAGCCTTTGTGATATTATCCTGTGCCCGAAACCTTGCATTTGATCTCGTTACTAAACTATTATCCGCTGCTAATTCCACAGCTCGACATATCCAATCATTATTTCGGACATCTGTGAAATATCACCTACATTGATAACTCGGAAGAGGGACTCATTTTAATTTGAGAGCAATCCCCACGAGCTCAGCACGGGTGATAGTATTATCGAGACGATATCCTGCTGTTGTTGATTGTTTTACGATGATTCATTGGTCGGCTAGAAACTCGGCATTTGAGGTATCGGTACTCGTGTAGGCGAGAGCTGCGCTAGTACAAAAGACAAAAGACAAAAGACAAAATAGAGGAAGTTTTTTCATGAGAAGTTATATTATTTTTTCTTCATAATAGCAGGGATGACGATGTGTCCGCCAATGATTTCTTGGTGTGTGACAGCGAGGAGGCTCGAAGCATCGTCAGGCATACTGACTTCATCTTTTCGCATAATCATCTGGTCACGAGATGCGTGTTTTGTACTTTCTACAGAAGAGATATCCACTTCTTGGAGTTTCTCTATATAGCCAAAAATTCCAGCGAGTTGATCCTGGTACATCTGGACTTCTTCATCAGTGAGATGAAGTCGTGCGAGTTTGGCGACATGTCGTACTTGGTCTTGCGTTGGTATCATAGGTCTATATACTCTAAATAATTAGTGTTATCGTATTCATTTTACACCCTAAAGCAAGCCATGCCACAAGACAATCAACTCTCTCCACTTTTTGGTCACATGCAGGATACTCCGTGAGATGCGAATCCTGCTCCTCAAGAAGTTTCTGATAAGACAAATACTATTCTCAGCTCTTCTGTTCCTGAACCAGCGCCTGTTTCTGAATCTCTCTTCTGAGCAGCAGCTCCAGTTCCTGAGCATCCATCTGCAACACCGGAGGTCATCCCAGAAGTGACTCCAGTGATTCCATCAGCAATTTCACTCCCAGAAGTTTCTCTTCCAGAAATTTCAACCCCTCCAGTTCAGGTACCAATTCCTGAAGTGACATCTCCAGAAGAAGATTTAGACCGAGATATCCCACTCCATATCATCACCCCACCAGCAGTACCCGAGACAGCCAATACCATTCCTTCTGAACAAGTAGAAAAGACTGATACAGGAACCTGAGAGGCTGATAAAGCTCACACCCCTGATCCTCGACTGGCGCAATACCTCCAGGCCGATCGTGTCTATCAGGATATGATACGCGAGGAAAATTCAGAAAAAATTCGTCTCCAACTCGCCATTCGCTATACACTCCTCATGTTCGCGATATTTCTCGTGTTTGCATGGATTGTGAGTAATCGTGTTATCATGCTGGGTTTTTCTGAATTTGTCTGGCTGGCTCGTATCCGAGATCTCCTCTTCGCCGTGATGTCTGGACTTTTTGGGCTGACCCTCTGGTTTGGCAGTGTCACCTGGACTCATAATAGGATACTTATTTCTGTTATTCGGACACTGGCTGTTCTATTTTTTGGAGCCGTTGTCGGCGCTCTCTATATTCTCTAAATCTATGAAAAAATCCTATTTCCTTCTTTTTATCTGTGCCTTCCTCCTCTCTGGTTGTCTCGGATTCGGGAGTGATACCCCTGCAGCTGATACGGTGGATAGTGCTGGTCTCATCAAATACACTGGTACTGGATATACTCTCCGAGTTCCTGCTTCGTGGCAAGCCCTTGAAGCGTCCAAGATCACAGCTCCTGTCGCTGGCAAGATAGAGCTCGCACTTCGTTCACTCGTCAATAAACGAGGATTTATGAATAATCTCATCGTCCTCTCTGACACACTCGAGACACCTGTGACAGCGACTGAATATGTCTCTCAGAGTATGCTCTGGGCTTCTCGCGAATATCTCACTATGAAAGTGGAAAACGATGAACAGATTACTTTCGCAGATGGTGAAAAAAGTCGTCTCGTGATATTCCGTGCGAAGTACAATGAAGTGACAGAAGAGCATCTCTTTTTCCAAACTGCTCGTCTCTGTGGCACGAGCGTCTATCTGATAACGCTCGGACTCGAGAATGATGTCCCTGCCGCTGACTACGAACGATATCGTCCTATACTTTCGAGCTTTAGTTGTCTCTAATATTTATGCGTTTTTTTCAAGCCCTCATCGGATATAAGCGAATACCAGTTCTCGGTTGACTCAATTTCGAGATCAAACAGGGAGAGTGGGTATTTATCTATGGTGCGAGCGGGAGCGGTAAATCGACACTTCTCGAAACCATGGCAGGACTTCGAAAACCTCTCGCCGGTTCTTTTATAGACCACCGATGACGGGATGTCTATCGACTCAAATGAAAGGAACTCAGAGCCTATATCCGGACAAATGGTATGATATTTCAGGACTACAAAATCATACCCTCTAAAACTGTTGCAGAAAATATCTCCTACGCTCTCGAGATCTGCCGATATGGTAAAAACACTATCACGCGTCGTACCCGAGAACTTCTCACAGAGGTGGGTATGTATGATAAGAGAGATATCTATCCCGAGCATCTCTCCGGCGGTGAATGTCAGAGAGTGGCTATCGCACGAGCACTTATCCATGAACCACAGACGATTCTCGCTGATGAGCCGACTGGAAACCTCGATCAGAAAAATGTGGATACTGTTTTGGACTTTATGAAAAAAATTCATGCCGCTGGTACCACAATAGTTTTTGCAACACATGATCGCGATCTCATCCATCTCATACCTGGTGCACGCGAGATAGATATTGATGATTTTAAGAATTAATCCTGTTTTTTTTATGGCTATTTTTATTGGAATTATTCTCGCACTGTGTGTCTTTTTTCTCGTCGTTTTCCTTCACGAGCTCGGACATTTCCTCGTCGCACGATGGAGTGGTGTAAAGGTTCACGAATTTGGAATTGGTATACCACCAAAACTTATCCGCATTTTCAAGGATAAGAAGTGAACTGATTGGACTCTCAATTGGATTCCTCTCGGAGGATTTGTCCGGCTCAAGGGTGAGAATTTCTCTGATGCAGAGAGTCGTGAAAAAGACGCATTTCCTATGGTACAATGGTGGAAGCAAGTTGCTATCCTCTTGGCTGGCGTGACGATGAATTTCCTCCTAGCATGATTCCTCTTTGGTATACTTTTTTTCCAATGAACGGAACCGCTCACGGTCCATATCCGTGAACTCGCTCCGAGTTCGCTTCTGTCACATGTCGGAAAGGGGACACAGCTGATACCTATTTTTGATACTCTCGCTGATGCAGAAAAATCCGGTATCCTGACTCGTGCGTCTGGAGTTGCTCTCGACCCGCTGCCCAATTCTCTTGCATCTCAGGCATGAATTCAAAGGGGCGATATACTGCTTTCCCTCAATGGAATCATCCTCTCTGCACCTGAAGATATCAGCAAAATTCTCGCAGAAAAATCATGAAAGCTGGAATTCGAAATACTCCGAGGAGATGAGGCAATGAAGATTTTTATCACTCCACAGGATGGTAAAATCGGTGCCTACATCGCTCCAAATATTACCCTTGCTCGCTATCAATATAATCCCCCTGACGCCCTCGCACACGGTATGAGAGAAGTGTATCAGCAGATAGGTTTTTCGCTCCGTACATTTGGAGCTATTATTAGTACCAGTTTTTCTGCAGAATCGACACCAGAACAAAAAGAAGAGGCCGTAGCCGGTGTCGGTGG
>CAYQWU010000031.1:0-7972 GCA_964421335.1 uncultured Candidatus Peribacteria bacterium | reverse complement strand
CTACTCCTCGGCACCAAACAATATCAAACCTCGAAAGAGGTTTTTTTTGACTTACAGACACAGTTCTCTATATTATATACATGACTCGTACGAATTTTTCCTTTTATTTTTTTGACCTTTCAGTCTGCGAAGGATAATTTGTCGTATCAGCTACACTTTTTAAAACCCTTCGCACCGCGGAGGGTTTTTTATTTTTTAATTATTTTATTTTTATGGAAACAATAGAATTTGATACTCCTCAACACGAAAAGCTACGCGGTTTGCTTGAGAAAGAAAAATGTGTTCGAGGTGAGATGTCCGTAAGACCCTGCGTGAATCGTGCAATTATGAAGCTTCTTGCAGAAGATAAAACAGATACTTATTGAGATCTGCAAATGATGTTAGATATCAGCGGTCACGACCCCTTGGAACCTAATTACGAGAAATACAATGCTCAGCTTTTGGCTCTTTCAAAATTGATGGGGAAAGAAGGATTATATCATGGTGAAAGTGCCTGGATGAAAAAAATTAGATAAAATTAATACTATGCACAAAAGCCATCAAATGTTGATTTTCGGATATATATCAGACTCCATATGCCGTGGTGCTACCTATATCTACGCTTCTCTCAGGGGTTGGTATAACACGCTCTATATGTCCCGCAAGAATACGAAAGCCTATTTCTATTCTTTATTCTCATTAGTATGCAAACTATTATCACATTATGACCGAGAGAGAGCTACGGAGACCAAGCACGGGCAGAGATTTTACCTCTCTCGGAGGCACACTATGTCGAGACAAATGCTGACATAGTACGAAGAGTTATTGAACAGGGAGCTATCGGGATAATCCCTGTGTCAAATCCCTACGGAGGAGAAGTATGAGAATCATGGTCAGCCATCGAAGAAAACAGATCGTCTCTCGTGATAGCTGGCTCTCACACTCTCCCACTCGATCATGCTCTCATCCAGAGGCATGAACATGTTTGAAGTGAAATACGACGAATATTTTCACATCCTCAGGCATATGCTCAGAGCAAACCGTTCCTAGATAGACACTATCCTCTACATTCATTTACTTCAAGTCAGAGTACAACAAGGGCACTTCCTATGATATCCCTTGATTCAGACGCAGCTATAGTATCTGCAAAAGTGATAAGAAATATTCCAGAGCTTGGCAGAAAGTATCAAATCGTACAGGAACATATCAGCCCCTCAGATAATGCCACAAAATTTGTCATTATAGGAACACGGGAAAGTGTCAAAAGTGTGATGAATCTCACACCAAGTGAGGTCGATCTACTGAGAGTGGCTCTCGAAAATAAGCCTCTTCAATTCGCTCTAAAGCTCCTGACAATAGGACAAATTGGAGGAAATATTCATGAGTGGAGCAAAGCAAAAGCAATTCCTGGAGTAAGTCCTCTCTATTCAGCACTGCTCATCACTTCGAGACTTCCAAGGCAAATATGCAATCCAGCATGGTTCAATCATCTCGGCATAGAACCAATAACTCAAAAAGAAGATCTATGATAAAAACATCACACCTATCTCGCTACTATTACCACTTTCCTCTCGGGAGAGATGTTTCGTATTACCCATAGAATAGGTCAAAAGAAGCAACTAACCTCCCGAGTCTTTCGGGGGGTTTTGTTTGACAAATAAACTAAATATTAAATAATAATTTTATGCACAATACAATACATCCAGACGGGGTGATCTCATGAGAATTACCACATACATACATCTACTGAGATGGTGCACATTCGAGGGATTTGAGAAATAAATGATTACTCCCAACAGGGACCGAGGAGCATCCCGCTCACCATGTTATACTTCCTATCATCACGATAGAAAGTGCTGTTCTAGAACTACTCGATACATGAATATCACAACAAGATATCATCAGTTGGGCAGGCGTCATGGCAAAGGCTCCAAATGGAATACCATCCGTGCATGCTCTCTGGGGACCAGCAGCAACGACAAAACTCAAGATAGCCATAGCTATGGAAACTTTTGGAAATGAAAATGTACTCATGCAACACCTTCTAAAAAAGATGACATCGCAGAGTGTCACAATCATTGAAACAAACAAGCCCGAACATGACAGCAAGATGGCAGTTATACAGGGGCTCATACATCTATGGCTCGTGATGGTATGAGAGGAAGAAAACGATACTTTGAGGTCTCAGGTATTAGAACTCTGGAAAACACCTGTCTGAACTATCATTGATATGATTCATGCAAATCCTTTCACAGAGATTGTGATACAACGATTTTTTCAGTCACTTCCTCGTCACAACTACAATGCGTCAACTGCATTAGAAGAATCTATAGCAGTCGGACTTTCAGAAGGAGATAGAGAAAAATTTGGGACTCCAAATTCAGATCGAGTCATGGAATTCATAGCACGAGAAGGAGAAAAAATCATCCTAAGAAAAAATCGGGTATGAGAAATTCAATGAGAACTCAATACAAACTGACATCAGTCTCTTGCTAAGAGAATACAAAAAATTCGTGGTTCAAAATAAAAACTCCCCATTTCGGGGAGTTTTTGAAAGGAAGAGATACTAAACAGAAACCTTTACTTTCTTTGTCGCAGGTTTGAATGATCCTCGTGTAAAGTTGGAAAATTTCACTGGGAAGAGGACTGATACGAGCTGCTGAAATACGATTTTCTCATCCTGATTGGCATCAATAGTCACAGCTGGGTGATGAGCAAAGTAGTGATGATATGATGTCACATAGGTATCCTGGAGCTGTTCAACGAGGCGTCGTTTTGCCTTTTTTGTGAGTCTCTCACCATCGGGGAGATAGCGGAGATTCTGAATCATATGTCGTGAAAGGAGTGTTCCCTCTCCATCTTCACCTTCTTTTTGTGCTCGCTTGGCAATATTTTCTAGCGTTTTTTTGGAGTTCACAGAGAGGAATATGGTAGTCGCTCGCTGGAAGAGTTCACGGTAGAGGCTATTAGCAAACCAGAGAAGTCCTTTTTCGAGTTGTTCGAGAGTATGTCCAAGAGAGAGACCTCGAATCACGATGGTGGGAAGTGCACGATCCATGATAACTGTATGACCTTTTATGAGATGAGGAACGACTTTTCTCTCAATCTGATAAAGCATATCAGCGACCTGGAGGAGGAGATGAGCTTCTGGTGTAGCGACATCAGCACCTTTTTTGAGCTCATGTTGAGCAAAATAATCACGGAAATGTGGAGCATCTTTCCAGGCGACGACGACAGCTTTATTGCCTTCATCTTCTATTTTTTTCTTGAGCTTTTTTGCTTGTGTGGATTTACCACTTCCATCAGGTCACTCGAGGATGATGAGTCGGCCTGGGAAATCACGGAGAGGAGTAAAATTTGGCTTCATAATAAAAGTGTTAATTTTTTTGTATTGAATTTAGAGACCCGAGATAAGTTCCATACCGTATTTACGCTGGAAGTATTCCCCTACCATGTGACGCATTTCTGGAGTAGTTTCATACACAGGCTTCATGGCATCGAGGATGTACATATTTTCTGATTCTGCGAGACGATCATAGGCATCGACGACACGCGTCTGAAATGCGTGGAAATTGTGGAGAATATTTTCAGAAAATTGCATATCCATACCAGCCTCATAATGCTTGAGCTCAGAGCGACCAGCCGCACGCTTCATGCCAGCCTCCACAGGGAGACGGAAGTAAAACGCCATATCAGGAACTGGGAAATACTGATCATAGAAATGACGGAGATCCTCTATTTCCAGGCCTCGTGCATAGCCTCGTGCGAGAGCCGTGTAGACATATCGGTCACAGAGGACGATCATACCAGCACGCAGCATTCCTGCTATTTCTGTGATATATCGCTCCATGAGGTCAGCCGCATGCACCATGTCAAAGACTGGAGCAGGAAGTGAGAGATCTTCTGTTTTGAGTTTTTTTGTGAGAGGCTTGATACGAGGATTACTATTCCATTCTGTGAAGTGAACAAAAAATCCATTTGATTCCAAGAGTTTCTGAAGGATTTTAACTTGGGTTGATTTACCACTTCCGTCTTGTCATTCGACGACGATAAGAGTTCCTGGTCGGACATCTTTTGGAAAAAATGGCTTTTTGCGAACGACTTTTTTAGGTTCAAATCGTGCTTTTTGCGAGAGCTTTGGAGCGAGGGTCGTTGTTTTCATATGAGAGAATCGTACCAGATTCTTTTTTATGAGTCAAATACTTTCTCATGAATTCCCTTCAAATGAACCTTGCCAAAAACGAGTCTCTATTTCTTATCTATTTTTCCATGACTTCCGTGCCTTTTTGATGAGAGCTGAGATATACTTGCATGCCTTCTTGTTCCATTGCATGACAACATCTCCAGCCTCCAGTACCCACTCAGAGAGAGGACTTGGAACTATATGGGCCACTCTCCAAGCACCCCACGCCATGAGAAAGAGGGAGAGTATCTGGTTAAAATTAAACAGTTTCCAATCTGAGATAAAGCCAAATATATAGGCAAAATTATCACTCGATGCATCATTCCACCATTCACCCAGGAACCACATGATACCCCAGAGGAGCGCACCGACACCAGCAGCAAATCATCGCTCTGGGCGGAGTTTCTTTATGATATAGGTGAGTGAAAAGATAAATATAATGGCAAACATGTAGATGAGTGCAAGGGGGAATCGTGGAAATTCTGCGAGAATAGGATTATTGATGTAATCCACTGAGAGGAATGATTCACTACGGATACCATAGGTCTGTCCTCCGAGGAAAGCTCCGAGATATCCTACAGCCGCACCAAACAACCACGATATAACGGTGATATCGAGAGCATCGTCACGATCTACTTCATCTCTCTCCCGGAAGAGGTAATAAAATGTCCCAAAAAATCCGATAATAGCGCCTCCGAGGCTAAAATAAAAATCAGACATGAGGAAAAAACTCGAGAACCAGAACTCTCCTGAGTATGCAGATTTGGTCGGAAGCCCGAGATAGAGCAGGACATGGGCGAGCCGTGAGACGAAAAATGTCACCAAGAAAAAAACCAAGAGATTCGTCGAAAAGAAGGCAGTATTGATCTGATATTTACGACCCAGACGCCACAACATCCAATAAAATAATATAAAGGAAATAGTGAGACAGAGGCCAAAAGTCATGACCGGCACACTCGTATCGCCAAAGGTAAATGTGTAGAGTTCAGGAAACATATTATCGGTAGTATATACATGATACCAAAGATGCAATATGCCTCTTTATTGAAATATTCTATTGCATAGTGAAAAATATCAGTATAAAAATATAAATTAAATATTTATTTTGAATAATTCTCTTGGAAACATCCATGTGCAATTTCTAGCAGGAGTAGGATGAAAAGTAACGCCTACAAGCTATATTTTGACAATATTTAACAAGAGAATTTTAGTGGACTGTGGTATAGATAAAGAGGGTACTCTAACCATACCGGATGCTCAAACAATAGATACTGTTCTCCTGTCGCATGCCCATATTGATCATATCGGATCATTGTTATACTTTTTTCTTTCAAATAAACATTGTCGTATACTCATACCTCAAGGCTCAAAAAGAGCTATAAAGATAGCACTTCTGAGAACATATGAAATTCAGAGTCGTGGGACAAAAGACGAACAAGAATACAAAATTTGCACAAAATGGCTCCAGGAATCAAGAGAATTGGTCAAAGAATTCATGCGGTATTTTGAAATAAATGATGATATCACCAGATGAGAGGAAAAGATGAATAGAGGAGGTAGAAAAGAGCAAACAGTAAAACACGAAGAGAAGGTCGCGCTAAATCAGGCTGGAATTGCAGAAATAAGAAAAATCCGGGGAGACAAAAAAGTAGACCTTACAACCAGCCTGTGACTTGAGTGATACGATCTAGATGATATACATGATTTAAGAGAATTAGCAGGGCAAGATGGTATAAAATTTAAGTGAGCCATAAAACATATTGTGAAGCTCATTCTGGAAGCAAGAATTAGTGCAGTATATGAGCAAAAAATGAGGAATCTCGCAGACTCTCATATCATCACAAAGAAAGATGTGGATGACTGCATAAAAAAACTTGAGGAGTTAACTCTGGGTAAACTACATACAATATTTGATGGAAGAAGCTTTGGAAAATATGACTGAAGAAAAAGAATAGAAATAATGCCTCTCAATTCTGGGCACTTGTATAGTACCGTCGCCTGTATGTTTTATATACGGATAGGATGAGCTAAATGAATAAAGGGTCTCTTAACGGGAGATGTAGGGAATGAGAAACTCGGCTATCCCTACCCAAAGATGGATATTTCGCCTTTGTTAATAAAAAATACCCGAAAAGAAATAGGACAGAAAGAAGGTGAAGAGGAAAAGCCGGAATACCAAAAAATGGATTTTGCCGTAACAGAAGGTACTTATGGGCACACTTGGAGACATGATTATGAAACAGGAATGAGGGATTTTGAATCAGTTCTCATTGATGCCATCAGGAATAAAAAAGATGTAATAATACCTGTAATCAGTTTGGATAGACCATTATATGGCATGTGGGAAATTGTCACGAGACTTTTTGAAGGAAAAAGTGAAGCCTGAAAAGAGGCAAAAATAAAGCCGGAAGAAGTAGATATTCTTTATGTGGGACAAGATATGCAATCATTTTTCCCAACATGAGACAACAATGTTATGTTCAAAAAAATACGACAACATTGGCAACATCTTGAAAGGGATAGAATCCTCAATAAAAAATGAAAAAAACCGCGAATAATTTTTGTTGCTGGAGGATTTGTACAGCCAGAATCTCCGGCTGCACAAATCATGATAAAATCTCTCCAAATACGAGATACGCAAGTAATGGTTATTAACTATTGTGGTGAAAAAGGAAGTAATGGAGACAATATGATCTCTGAAAAACCTTTTAAAGTAATAGAAAAGGTGAAATGAGGTGAAAAAATTGAGCGCACTCTGTGTCTCTGGTGAGAACAAAAAGGTCACCGTATTAGCGCTATTTCAGGACACGCAGATTCGGAAACAATTGTAGGACTAATAGATAAGATAAGTAAAAAAGGGACAAAGGTATTTATACACCACAGTTGAGTTGGTTCTAGAGAAAAATTAAAGGGAAATATTGAAAGAAATCTCCGAGAAAAAAAGCCAGAAGTACTCCTTCCTCGAAAAGGAAGACAATACCCTATCAGAAAAATTAACAAAAAATAACTATCTCGCGTACTCAATGTACCGATTCTCTCGGCTGACCATAACCTTCACTTCACCTGGGTATTGGAGATTGTCCTGGATACCCACAGCGATTTCTCGTGCGAGTTTCTCTGCTTCGAGGTCTGATATTTTCTTTGCATCGACGAATACACGGACTTCACGACCAGCAGAGAGAGCATAGGCCTTCTCAACTCCAGCAAAGCTTGTCACGAGGTTTTCCATATCCTTCATGCGTTTGATGTATTCTTCGACATTCGCACGACGAGCACCAGGGCGAACAGCACTGATAGCATCCGCGATCATGATAATACCAGTTTCAATACAAGTCGCTGGGATAGCACCATGATGAGCTTCTGTGAGATTGATAAGTCGTTCATCAAATCCATACTTACGAAGGATTTTACCACCGATTTCTGGATGTGTCCCCTCGATATCATGATCGAGCGCCTTACCGATATCGTGGAGCATACCACCCTGGAGCGCTATCTGCGGATCAGCTCCGACCTGTTTTGCGATAGATTCTGCGATGTAGGCGACCTCTTGAGAATGCTTGAGGATATTCTGACCATAGCTAGTACGGAAACGAAGTTTCCCGATGAGGCTCACGATTTCGTCAGGAAATCCAGAGATATTCATCTCAGAGAGGACTTGTTGTCCGAGCTTGAGGATGAGCTTCTCAGCATCTTTCTGATTATTCTGAACGATTTCCTCGATGCGTGCTGGCTGAATTCTCTTGTCTGAGAGGAGATCTTCGAGAGATTTCTTTGCGACATAACGACGGAAGAGGTCAAAGCTCGAGATAA
>CAYQWU010000030.1:4193-8064 GCA_964421335.1 uncultured Candidatus Peribacteria bacterium | reverse complement strand
ACTATCAGGAAAATCCTTGTCGCATCGCAAAAAGATATCAGAATACTTTTTTTAAAGGTATTTGATCGACTCCATAATATGATTACCCTCGGTGCCAAATCCCCAGCATGACAGAGGAGAATTGCAGAAGAAACACGCGATATATATGCACCTCTTGCAAAAAGATGCTGACTCAGAGAAGTTCATCACTTTCTCCAATGACTGGCTATGGAAGTACTGAAACCAGAAGTATGGGAAACAATGAAAACATTTGTCGAAAACAAATACACTGAAATATTGGAAACTGCTGAGACCGTGCGATCCTACATAGAATCAGATACTTGGTCAAAGAAAATTATCCAGATAGAAACACGATTCATCTCTCCTTTTTCTATCGATCTCTCTCGGATATATCATGAGAATTCCTGGTACTCAATCCAGATAGTAGTAAAGGAATCGAGCGATTGCTATGCTATACTCCATGATATAGGCAGCAAAAAAGATGAAAATCTCCTCCAAGTCGGGAGAATACATGATCTCATCAATCAGCCGAGACTGTCCTCCTACGAAGGTCTCCATTTTGATGTTGTATTTCAGGGCATACACAGGATAAAAATTCGTGTTTTAAGTGAAGGAACTTTTGAGAGAATTTCTCATCACCCCTCATTTGACGAATTGTGAACCATCTACTCTCCTGTTCTCTTCCGCGACTTTGATCTCATTAGAGAAGCGACCGCTTCAGACTCACAGGAATTCATGCAGAGTGTCACAGAGCATATTCTCGCGAGGAAAATACCACTTCATTCAGAAATTCGGACACTTTTTTATCTCCCTATAAAATCAACAGCTCTCGATGCTGCCATCTACCTCTCTCCCGAGAGATTTGATTATATAGAGGGCATATATCGTAACAACGAGAAGATACCGCTCCACACAACTCTAGAAAATAATGATATTGTCACTTTTATGTATTCAGAAGAAAAGATGCTCAAGCAAGAATGGATAGAATTCGTGCATTCTGGTGTATCAAAATGGCGTATCAGAAATCACATGACCAACAAAGACTAACAATGGCTGAAACGAAAAAAAACATACTCCTCTTCCGATGAGAAAATCGCCAGAAAATGCAGGCAACCGTCAGTGCCTGGAGGGAGAAATTCATAGAGAAATACAGTGAGATGAATCTCATGGACATACGCAATGATAATATCTCAGAGGGGATACTCGGCGACTGCATGACAGAAGGATTCATGGGAAGTCCTCGCATGATTATTTTCTATGAAAAACTCCTCAAGACAGACAAAGAACTCAGAAAAATAGCAGAAGAAAACCAGAAGGAAATAATTGATCTAGAGGATGTCCTGAACAATACAGGAAAATGAGAAAAAAATGAGAGCGATTCTGATATTGTCTGGATAGAAACTCTGGAGAAAATCCCAGAATCAAACTTTATCCTCTTTGTCTGAAACAAAAAACCTATCACAGATCTCGAAAAATGGCTCGATAAAAATGCCACGATTCACGAATTTCCAGCTCAAACAATCGATGAGACAATAGCCCACATAGTCTCTGAATTGAGACTTCCCTACGACCAAGCCCAGAAAATGAGTGACAGACTCAATAATAACCCTGATTTTGTCAGACAAGAAGTCAGAAAACTCTCTCTCGCTTTTCAACCACGATGGACGGACCAAGAACTCAAGGATATCCTCCCGGATTATAGGGATGAAAATGCATTTAACATGCTCGCACCACTCTGGAACAGAGACCCTTATTCGATGATCTCTATCTGGAAAAGACTCATGGAAACCGCAGACCACGAGCTCACTGTAGCCATGATGATTACCATGATTAGAAAAATCCTCATAGCCGCCTCTTTCCAACAAATCAATAGGCTCCCAATATCCCCGACCCAGAGAAGTACTGGAAAGAGATTGATGTGAAACAAGAAATGACTCAAAAAACTCTACGATGACATCGTAGCCATTGATATTGCAGAAAAATCATGAGAATTACCGGGGAAAACGAATGCCTTTCTGATGGCCCTCCTTAATTTTTGTTAAAACTATGAAACTCACAATACAAACAGGTCAAGATAACCCAATTTTGAGGGAAAAATCGACTCCAGTAAAGACTCATGAGCTCCATCTCTACAGAACGCTGGGGGAAACCATGGTCACCTACATAAAAAATCCAAAACATAAGGGTATAGGCCTCGCAGCTCCTCAAGTAGGCGTCAACAAGAGGATAATAGTCGTTTGATTGCCGAATAAGCGAGATGACGACAGTTATTCTATTATTTTGATGATTAATCCAGAAATAACCCAGAAATCAGCTCAGACTGACACAGATGAAGAATGATGCCTGAGCTTACCGTGACTCCTGGGGAATGTCCTGAGATCGACATCAATAGAGCTCGAATGGATCGACATACGGGGCAGGAAAATGAAAAAAACCATCACAGGCTATGGTGCGAGGGTCGTACAGCATGAAATAGACCACCTCGACGGGGTGATGATTTGTGACAAATTCTTGAAATAATTAAAAAACAATGTTATAGTGTGTCAAGAATATGATTCCTGACGCTGACATACTCACAAAACTCGCACACGAAAACGAAAAACTTCGTGAAAAACTCACTATAGCAGAGCAATGGATAGGGAGAGAATTGTCTGAGATGCACTTCAGGAGAATGAAGCTCGAGACAACAAAGAATACAAAAAACGGCCTCGCAGAAACTCCTGAAGAGGTCGAGGAACGATGCAAAAAGTACTTCTGAGAAGCTTATTGCGGACTCAACAGGGAAAACAGAGAACTCCTCTCTGAATCTGAGGCAAATTTCTCCTATTTGGTGCGCCAAAAAGAGCTGGACGGGCTCATCGTCACCAATGCCTACCAAAAAATCATCGAAAACATATTTGAAGAATCCTTTACAAAGCATTTCCGAGAAAAGAATAAAAAAGCACGAGTACAGATGGCCAAAAATGATATTCTCGAAAAAACACTCTACAAAGTCATAAAAAGTGACTTTCACCTCTCTCTCTGAAAGATATACCTCATACTCAAAAAATGTCTCGAAGAAAATCCAGGAGGCCTCGTGGAGGCTTTCCGTACTTCGGTAGAAAAAGAACCCCTGTCTGCTGTTCTAAGTGATGGAGACTTTTGGGAATACTTTAGTGACATCATGGACACGCACGCTTTCGGTGAAAAACGGCATGCCGGCAAAATCACACTCAAGGACGCACGATTACTCCGAGAAAAAATCACCGGAAATTTTGAAAAAGAAGGTTTCCTGAAAATTATTCTGGAGCATCTCGGATAATAATCCATATCTTTCCTCTTTTTCTCTTGCTTCTTTTCCTTAGAATCAAGGGCATGTCTATTATTCTCGGTATAGATCCTGGTACGACTGATGTCGGCTTCGCGGTCATAGAAGTTGTGAGAAATCAACGAACCATACTCACCTATGGTGTGATACACACGACTCCTCGCGTTCCACAAAGTGAAAAATTAGTAGAAATCATGCACGACCTAAAGGATATTCTCAATCAATATGAGATAACTCATGCAGCAGTGGAAAAACTCTTTTTCTCAACAAATCTCAAGACAGGTATAGATGTAGCGGAGAGTCGATGAGTTGTCATCGCAGTAATAGCAGAAAAGGGAATACCAATTATGGAATATACCCCCCTGCAGGTCAAAAAAGCCCTCTGCGGGAACTGAAAAGCAGAAAAAAAACAAATAGGACGAGCAGTACAACTCCTCTTCAAACTCGACGCAGTACCAAAACCAGACGACGCGGCTGATGCACTCGGTATTGCGTATGTAGCCTCTCTCCAATATACTCTCGCATAATTATGTTTATAGATACTCATTCACATCTCTACCTGGG
>CAYQWU010000030.1:0-4093 GCA_964421335.1 uncultured Candidatus Peribacteria bacterium | reverse complement strand
TACGACTGTCGTAGGACTCGGGGAAATAGGATTTGACCACTATCACCTATCGAGAGATTCTGAGGAAGCTGAAAAACAGAAAATGAGGCAGATAGAATGGTTCAGAGCACAAGCAGAAATAGCAAAGAAATATAATCTGCCTGTCGTCATACATACGAGAAATTGTCCAGAAATAACGCTCATAGAACTCGAAAAATCCGGACTAGAAAAATTTGTAATTCACTGTTTTAGTGAAGATTGGGACTTTGCAGAAAAAATACTACAGCTATCGCCCCGATCAATGATCAGCTTCACAGGAATTCTCACTTACTCGAAATCACTCTCCATCCAGGAAGTAGCAAAAAAATTCCCACTTAATCGTATGATGATAGAAACAGATGCCCCTTATCTCATACCCGAAAATCTAAAAGGAAAAGCTCTCTACTGTGAGCCAGTACACTCACTCGCTGTCTATGAAAAACTCTGTGAGCTACGAGGTGAATCAAGAGAAGAAATTGAATCTACATTATGGGAAAATTCTGTATCATTCTTCTCTCTACAGTAAATATTTCTAGAGCCTAAAATCTAAATTCTAACATCGCTTATATGTATACAAAGGTCTTCGTCTCTCTCATGGTTCTACTCTTTTTACTATGAATACTCTCATGATGTATCCTCTACTTCTGACTCGATCCGAGTTATCGACCGACCATTTCTATCATCATGATTGGTATATCATTTGTCCTGACTGCCGGATCACTGATAGGTCTTTTTCTCCTCTTGTGTAAAAAAATTGCCACTCGAGGCTTTCTCTACCCTATTTCTGCTTTTCGTGCATTTAGACATGGCATACTCATAGCACTGCTCATCGCGAGCGCCTATATTTTCTTCCTGTACAATGTCCTGTCTTTATTAACATGATTTTTATTATTCTGTATCATTTTTCTCCTAGAAATTATATTGACGAAAATAGAAGATTCATAGACTATATTTCATGCCCATTGTCCATATACACCGACTCGGTGATACGACATCCCCCTTGACGGCGTGATCAGCCATCCAAAAAGATGACGGGATTAATTTTATCTGCCTCTGCCATGCGAAAAATGGTACTCTCACAGACACCATCCACAGGATGTGTACAGACTATGTCGTGGATACACACATTACTCGTGACAATGCGCTACATATCTTCACAGAAATACTCGAAGAAATAAATCATAATCTCGGAACACTCTACCTCCAACACAAAAAATCAGATGTATCTGTTTTTCTGGGGCTTCTCGTGGATAACCACCTCCACTTTTCGATGTTTGGAACAGAATTAACAGGTATTATAGTCTCAGAGAAAAATATTGAGGACATACTCAGCGATATGGACACTGGCGAGGGACATTTTGTTTACGACTCGCACGGAGATATACGAGAAAATGAAACTCTCTATATTTTTGCACCAAAAATAGACACACATGTTATCGGAAACGAATGTAGCACCCTCGGACATCTCCCTACCACAGAGAGATTGCAGCTCATAGGTGAGAGAATTGAGCGATCCTACACTACTGACGGTATGATTATCAGTATCGGGGAAGAAAAAGAACAGGTACAAAAAAAAGAAAACTGGAACACATGAAAAATACAATCAAAACGACATCCAAAAGTGCTCATGGAAAACATGGCACAGGTGAGCAATAATAGCATCAAGAAAATACAGGAAACTTTTGTCACACTCTCTAAGGAAACACAAAACTGGGTCATCATATCTGGTATATTCTTGAGCGTAGTACTACTCTATCTCGTAATTACTTCGCTTATCCGTTCTCAATATACGATTTTTGTACCACAGAAATACAGAGATATGGTAGCAGAGGCACGAGTCAACCTCGATGATGCCACTCGCATGATAGACCAGCCAGAAAACTTCTGACCAGCCGTCACACGAGTGCGAGATATCATCAAGGAAGTCAAGACTGCTGATGTACTCAAGGTCGATGTAGCACAACTAGAAAATGATATCGCAGTCCTCGAAAAAGCAGTTAACAAAGTGACATCCCTCCGTCCAGAAGATTATGTGAATATATATAGTTTCTCTCAGAATACCGATTCGCTCCCCTTCTCAATTCATTCCTACGAGACAAAACTCTCTTTCGTCACAAAAGACAAAATCATAGGACCATTTTCACCGGGAGAATCTCCGAAAGAATACCCGATACCAAATGGTGAGAAATATACTTTTTCTGATGTAGATAGTGAGTGAAGAGTCTATCTCGGTACTGATAAGGACAAGATCTATATCTTTGATAAGTGAGTCTATAATATCCAAAATATACAACAAGTAGGAGGCTGGGATAAAGCCCTGGATATAAGTATCTACAATTCAAACATATACCTCCTCGGAGCTGATAGGAAACAGATATACAAACATCGCCGTCAAGCCGAAAATACTTACTCAGGTCGTAGTTTTGTCATCGCAGATACTCAGGCAAAAGGCATCATAGATATAGATATAGATGGAAGTGTCTGGATCTTGTCAGGAACTGCGGAAAACATAGGAACAGAAAAAATCCTCACCGCACCAAAATACGAACGAAGGGCTATTACAATAAATGGCCTCGGTATAAATACATTTCAGAATTTCAATCCCGAAACAACCAAGATATACACAGGTGAATCATATCAGGAAGTCTACATCCTCGCAGATAATCGAATCTGGATTTTCGTACCATCATCTCGTCGATTTAGTGATGTCCGATTTATGACCTACATAGGCCAGATAGATGCTCCAAATACTATCATTACCGATATAGCAATCGAGCAAGACGGTGATGTGCGAAAGATATATTTTGGTAGTCCAAAGAGTGGTATATTCTCAACAAAAATAACAGTCAAAGATAACAAAATCCTCATCCTCCCTTCCCAATAAGATCATGTTTCCAATAGAAGCAATCGTTCTCAGGAAAATCCGTATAGATGATCGCCGCATGGTACTCACCTGCTTCTCCAGTGAATATGGGAAGATAGATATTTTTCATCGAGAATCTCCGAGTACGACACGACTTGATACACTTTCTCACTTCACAGGACAGATACGCACAAAAGAACACAATACTCTCTCCAGCATCTATCGGACGACATCGTTTACCCCGACAGGAAACTACGACCTCTATGACCTGGCAGGCTGGTCAGTCTCCATACTCTATACTCTCCTACCCCTCTGACTTCCTTATCCGAGACTTTTTCAGGTGCTGAAGTCAATTACCATCAACCACGCGACCTGTCACCACGATATTCTTCTCTTCCTCGTCCAAACCTGCCGAGACTTCGGTATCGTGCAATGCAGCCTCAGTGACTATACAGCCCTATTACAAGATGAAGATGGACAGAAAAAAACAAGACAAGATATAGAACAGTGGATAACTGCCTACAGAGCTTCATAGAAACCAGAAAGACAATTTGCATTATTTTTGTTTTTCTTATAATCCACGCAGTGTTTTGACACTTGAGAGAGTCATAGTCATAGTAATAGTCATAGAAAGGAATTTAGTAATTCTCAACTTGGTACTTAGCACTTTGCACTGTGTACTCTTCGTTATAACTCAGATTTATTATTTACTTAACGAAGTAGCTATGCATACAGGAAAGATAAAATCAATTATCGGTGTCGTCATCGATGTCGAATTTAGCGAGGGTTATATCCCAAATATTTATGATGCTCTCGAAGTCCAATCAGAACCAAAAATCATAGTCGAAGTCCAGCAGCAGCTCGGTGATAATACTGTCCGAACTATTGCCATGAATCCTGTCGATGGTCTCCAGAGAGGATTGGATGTAGTAGCTCTAGAATGACCTATATCTGTCCCTGTCGGCTCAGAAGTACTCGGCCGAATGTTTAATGTTCTCGGCCAGCCAATTGATGAAAAACCAGCACCAAAAACAGACAAAACAGCACCAATCCATAAAGCTGCACCTGCTTACGATGAACTCACGACTCAAGCAGAAATTTTTGAAACAGGTATCAAGGTCATCGACCTCGTCGCTCCTATGCTCAAGGGTGGTAAAGTAGGTCTCTTCGGAGGTGCGGGTGTCGGTAAAACCGTCATCATGCAAGAACTCA
>CAYQWU010000029.1:0-8897 GCA_964421335.1 uncultured Candidatus Peribacteria bacterium | reverse complement strand
GGAGCTTATCAAAAGTATCAATTGTTGCATCTACCAGAATAGTGTCGGTCATAGGAGTACTCGTGGTTGCTGGTGGTGTGGTATTGGTCTGAGTATCAGTAGCCGGAGGCAGATCTCATCCTGTTTCCGGGACATATGGCGGTAAGTCTCCACCCGTCTCTGGATTCGCTGGAGGCAGATCTCCACCCGTCTCTGGAACAACCGCCAGAGACTGCTTACACGCCTCGTAGTTTTTCCTATACTCTTTATGTTCCTTTAATTTTGTTTGGAATCCTCGGAGAGTCTTTGTTGCTTCTCTGTTTGTCTCGATGTTTTTCATTGAAGACTCATTTTTGTTTTTCAGCGTTGTCTGTATTTGTTCTATCTTTGCTTTTAGGGTTGCTGCTTCTTTTTTCTTATCCTCACATGTTTGGTAGAGAGGATTTGCTTCAGTTGAACCCCCACGACCACCTGCAGCTATTGTTTTAGTGACACTAGTACACTCTTTTTTTATAGAGTCACTCATGCTCTTATGAGTATTTTGTCCACTCTTGAGCTCTTTTCTGAGCTCTTGTATTTCACTTTTATTCTTTTTATTATCACTTTCCCTTTCTCTCGTGTTTTTTTGAATTTTTTTTATTTGTTCTTCTAGATTGGTGATGTGTTCTGCACTCTGTGTGTACTGAGTTTCACCTGCACTTTGAGACTCTACACTACACTCAGCCGATCCAATGGCACTCGAAGAGAGACTACCAAATCCGCCTTGCCCACTGAGATATACTGCACCACCTATAAGTGTGACAGCTGATATGATACCAATAATTTTTTTGTTCATAAAAAAGGATTACACATACATAAAACTACATTTTTTAAGAGAAGTCAATTATTTTGATATATTTTAATTATCCCTCCAGATTTGGAGGGATAATAGTGTTTTATATTTTGGAGCCCAGTGTCTTAATTGTAGAAATAACCAGGCGTGATATTATATACCACATTTCCATTTGTATCTGTAGGAGGTAGATTTTTACGATCACTACTAGTATCTCTTGCATACTCTATTCCTGCCTGGCGGTAGCTTATATCACAAACAGCCAAATTTGCTAGGAGTCACCCTCAGGAGATACAGTGAGCTGTTAGTCACCATTTTTCCTTCATCTTTTTGATGAGAAGCTCATATCTGTTTGGTTCTCCATATCTGCCCACACTTCCTACTACTTGGTCGCCAATAGCTATGATCTGACCGTATTGATGTGTACCAATGCCCATCGTTCATAGTTTATTTCTCGCAATACTGATATTTTCTTGTAATTCTTGTTCCTCTTTCTGGTAGAGTTCCAATGACTTTATTGCGTTGGGAAGATTTTTTATGTTTCCGCAAATATTTGATTTGTCACATGTTCATTTCCTGTTTGCAGTGACCACTTTTTTAGCTTCTTTAATATCTTTTTTTATTTTTGCCAGTTCTACGGGTAATTGTTCGACATCTTTTATCGCATAGTATGCATCACGAATCGTCTTTACCTCTATTTGGTATGTGTAATCTAGGTTATCTTTCATAATTGCCTGAAAGAGTATTTTTGCTTGCTCATTTTGTTCTTTTACTCTCTTTTTGTACTCTGGGGGGGATTTTTGTTCTAATTGTCGAGGGACACCGTTGGCTAGTAATTTTTCTACATCGATGAGCTCTTGTGGCACGACGGGGACTTGGGGATTTTGTAAAATGGCACTCGAAGAGAGACCACCTATTGATACGAGCTTATCGCCCATGCCTGTATAGACGACTCATCCGAGTACGGCTATGACTGAGAGGATACCAATGATTTTCTTGTTCATAAAAAGATGATTACAAGTATATAAAACTATACTTTGTAATATAAATCAAATATTTAGTATTTTCCTTAAATACCCTGTATCAATGGAATGAGCTCGATGATACGAGAATGGTATGTAGTATTCGATGATATACCGTCGGCGACGATGACAGCGTTGAGGTCGGGTATCGCGGTCGACAGAGTAAATGAGACAGGGAGTAGGAGTGATTCTAGAGGTGTTGTTGAGTTTGTCAGGCTGATCTTGAGCGAACAACTCGCATCTGCACAATTTATCCCTCCGAGTTTATTGCCGAGAGTCTCGCCATTTGCATCCTCTGCATCGACTATATCCATTCCGTCGAGACTCGTTCCTCACAGGTTTCCGAAAAAAGGAGTGACAGCTGTGGTATTATTATGGACAAATTCTATGGCTATATTTTTCTCAATCGTTGTATCTTCTCATTCTGTCTCTATTTCCATGCTCAAATTAGCTGTATCTCTATCAGATAGATCAAAGAGCATTCAGCTCAAACTGGAGAGATTATGCATAAAGGGATTCTTTTGATTTATACCGAATCCTCGAGCATTTGTGTCATCTTCGAAGAGACGAATTCGGAGGGGTAGTCGTGTATGCTCGGATACGATGACATATTGTCCCAGGTTATCACTGTCGAGGCTCGGTGTGGCAAGAGCAGGGCTTCCATCGGTACTCGTCCCTATAGTGCCGATATTTTCACGAGCAGTCACTCAGAATTCTTTTCTCGCGAGTTCGACCTGGCTCCGTGCTGTGTAGTATGACTGAACTGAATCCTGCATACCTCTGATTTGTTTCGAATAGGGAATGATTCTCTCGAGCAAAATCATCGCAAAGAGGAGGACAACACTGGTGATCATGATCGTCACCAGCAGTGCTGAGCCTCTTTCCCGAGATGAATGATTGTTTGTATGCATGATTTTAGAGTGTATCGAGATCAAATACTGTTGTCAGTAATCGAGGGGTGTTTTCTGATTCCTGGAGGAGGCCTCTCGCGATGATGCTCTGAGCGAGCTGTACTTCGAGGTGAATTTGAACCATAGGAGAGAGTGCTTCTTCTCCTGCTCCTGCCATCTGTCCTGGGATTTTGAGAGGAGTAGGGAGGAATCCAGCCCGCGTGATATTCATATCGGGAGAGCTGATATCTGCCCAGACGAGGGTATCGGTTGCAGTTGAGATTTTACTCACATCATCAATGATATCACAGGGATTTTCTTCTCCTCAAAAATCTCTATGAGGTACCCAGGCATCTATGATACCGTCACCACCTCCTGGGAGCGTATCACAGCTCACGAGACGCGTCATCTGGATCTTTCCGAGACATCATGTGACCGATGTCGCCGGGTTGCAGACTGGGTTCGCTTGAGTGGGATCCTGGACATATATGTGTCTGAAGTATGACCTCTCAAAACTATTATCAGGGAGTTTTTTTATCAGATAGAGGTCACCCATTCACTTGTTTCGTATTTCTGTATTACCCTCTGGGAAAATTGGGGGGAGCTTCATCGGTGTCGGAAATCCAGAGCCTGAGCGATAATTCACACCCAGAGTACTGTATTGACCGTAGCCCATATGCTTATCTGCGAGTGATTCATCAAAAGCTAGTGTTGGTCATGCGAGAGCAACTGTATTGCCCCCGAGACAGCCTTCGCCATCTGCACCGCTTTCTACTCCACAGAGATAGAGTTTTGGGCGACCACTCGCATTATTCCCATTTCCATAGCTTGAAGTTTCCGTATAAGTCCATCATGTATTGCTCATGGATTTCTCATATCCCAGGATTCGTCGATTGAAATATTCCTCATAATCGATGGTGCCTCACTCTCGGATGAGTGATGAGAGTTTCTCGTTGAGATAAAACAGATTTCTCTGGATATTTATCGATCCAGAGAGCCGTATTTGACTCTTCAGTATACCCTGAAATGCAGCGAATGCTGAGCTCAAGAGTATACCAGAAAGAACGACAGAGACGAGGACTTCTATGAGCGTAAAACCAGCATTTTTATGATGTTTGAGTCGTGTTATCAAGGGGATTATTTTTTTGGATAAAAGACCACCTGTATGAGTGTTGAGAGACTTCTGCCTATCTGGATAGAGCGAGGAAATTTCCAAAACTTCCTCGGGCCACTGACCGCGATCCAGTGCCATATCCTGAGTAGCCTGGAGGATTTCAGGGCTTTCATATCGCCCGTCATGAGAGAATAGCCTCATTTTATCACACCTTCGCACAGGAGATATACCCCCTGTCAGAGGAGTAGGAGCGTCACTATGATGGTATTTGGTCGCTTATTTCACATCTTTCATAAGTATACGCTCAAACTTTTTGGTAGTCAATGTATTCCTCTTTACTCTTCTAACCTTATCAGTATAAATTCGCCCATATATGTCACCTTATACTCCTTTTCGCTCTCGTCGGGGAATCCATCATTTTTTACCTATCCGTGTTTTAGAAAACATCTGGTTCTTTTTTTCTAAATCTTCTTGGGGCATGAAAATCGTCATCATGGGTATCGCGAGTGTCTTTGCTGGCCTCTTTTTCCCATGGATTCAGATTGGTGAGACGACGCATCTCGGCGCTTTTTCTCTCTTGTGCGGAGCAGTGGGTTGGTGGATTAGTATTCTCATGCTGGGTATTTTGATTCATTTCTTTTCGTATGATTTGAGCCAAAAAATTCAGAAATCCTGGCACATCAATCTGGACCCCCGAATACTCTTCGTCCGCGTCGGGAGTATCATAGTCCTCATGACTCTCATCGTGAGTATATCGCTAACTGGTGCAGCGAGGACCGTCAACCAGGACATCAGTATGACCATCGATGTTTCAGGGCTTGTCCTCACTCTGATGGGTGGCATTCTCCTCGTCTTGGGGGGTATTGTCGTACGGAGAAAGGAAGAAAAAGATGCCTACAAACATGTCTTTGTCCAGGGTGTAGAAAACGAAGATACTGACAGTTACAAAAAAATTCTCGGAGAAACGGAAGAGGGAAATATGAAATTGCCCATATAATTGCGCAAATCACTTTGACTTTCGATACTTTTTTTATACTCTATGCCCTATAAATTTTATAGGGTTTTTTTATGGTGCAACCAACCTCAGGAGATGATTATTATGCGAAAATCGGACCTAGTGCGACACAGTCGGATACTGGAGCTGAAAAGAAAAAGATCAAAATCGTCGCTAAAAAGGTCGTCTCTTCACAACCAGAAAAGCCAGCTCCTGAGCCAACAGAGGAGTACGATTCTCGTCAGGCTGTTCTCGATAACAATGATCCACCGTATGTATCTCGTCCTACTCAGCTTCCTGAAGGTGGTAAGCTCGAGCTTGGATCAAAATTTGTGAGTCGTCCGGCAGTAGTATTTCATTCTCATCAGAGCCGTTCTGTGCTGCCTGGCGGTCAGAAAACTTCAACTAGTACACCGGGTGCGCGGCCTTCATTTAACCGTCCATCAGGTGGTGCTCCTCGTCCCGCATGAGCTGGAGGATCCCGTCCTGGGCAACCTGCTCGACCCTGAGCTCCGAAAGGCAATTTCCGTAAACCAGATGCTCCGAAGAAAAACTTCAAAACAACCAAGAGGGGCGCTAAACACAAGCTCTTTCTCGCACCAACTGATAAAGATGATGATACATTTCGCCGACAGAAGAGTATCGGAGGGGAAAAACAAGAAAAGAATGTTGATGATATCCGACAGACACTCGTCGACCGTGCTGGTCAAGAAGTGGAAATCGGAGACTTCCTCACGGTCAAAGAATTCTCAGATAAAATCGGTATCTCTCTGGCACGAATCATCGGAGAACTCATGAAAAATGGTATCGTCGTAAACATCAATTCTCAGATAGATTTTGATACTTGTTTTCTCATCGCAGAAGGATTTGATATCACTATCAAGAAAACACATTCCACGGACTCAAGCATTACTGATCTCCTCGCTGGCAATATCGACGCACTTCTGGCAACTGATGATGCTGCTGATATGGTTGTGCGTCCGCCTATTATCTCTGTGATGGGTCATGTTGATCATGGTAAAACCTCTATCCTCGATTCTATTCGCAAGACTGAAGTTGCCGCTGGAGAAGCGGGCGGAATTACACAGAAAATTGGTGCGTACCAGATTACGAAAAATGGAAGACAGATGACTTTTCTCGATACTCCTGGTCATGAAGCCTTTGCTCTCATGCGTTCTCGAGGTGCGAGACTCACTGATATCATCATCCTCGTCGTCGCTGCTGATGAAGGACTCAAACCACAGACTATCGAATCCATCGATTTGGCCAAAGAAGCACATGTACCCGTCGTCGTCGCCATCAACAAGATGGACAAACCAGGTGCTGATATCGATATGGTCAAGCGAGCACTTGCTGAACACGAATTGACTCCAGATGATTGGGGAGGTGATACTATCTGCGTCCCATGTTCTGCGAAAACTGGCGAAGGAATAGACACACTCCTCGAGATGGTGCTCCTCGTGTCTGACATGAAACAATTCAAATCTCACCCAACTCGTCCTGGTGTCGGTACAGTCATCGAATCACATCTCGATCCAGGACAGGGTGTCATCGCAAATATCCTCGTCAATGCTGGAGTATTCAGTCGTGGAGATGCAGTCTTCTGTGGCTCTGCCTGTGGTAAAATCCGTACTATGAAGGATTCGGCTGGTAAAAATATCTCAGAAGCAACCTCGAGTATGCCTGTCCAGATAACGGGTCTGGATGTCGTACCAGAAGGTGGGCAGATCATGCAGGTCTTCCCAACACTCGAAGCAGCTCGTGAAAAATCCCAAGCATTCAAACTCGCGTATGGGAGTAAGAGTGTCAATAAATTTGAAAATGCATCGCTCATGAATCTCATGGGTAAGCTCAAAACAGGAACTCTTCAGCACCTCAAGGTCGTCCTCAAATCTGACTCAAATGGTTCTCTTGAGGCTCTCAAATCATCGCTCCAGAAAATCACTGCCAAAGATGTCGCTGTGAAAATTATCCACGCTGGTGTCGGTGCTGTGAGCGAATCAGATGTACTCATGGCTGGTACGAGTGGAGCCTTGCTCGTAGCATTTAGTGTCCCTGTCGTGAGTAGTGCTACCGATCTCCTCTCAAAATCAGAAATCGAATTTATCTCTGACAAAGTCATCTACCGTATCATCGAAAAAATCGAGAGTATCGCGACAGGTATGATCGATATCAAATACGATCAGGTCCTCGTCGGTGAAGGGAAAACGCTCAAGATATTTTACACCGCTGAGAAGATGCAGATTGTGGGGCTCAATGTCGTCTCAGGCAATATCCAAAAGTGAGCTCAGCTCAAGATCATCCGTAATGAGCGAGTTGCTGGTTCTGGTAAAGTAGAGACGCTCAAGGAAGGAGTCTACGAAGTAAATCAGGTTGAAGAAGGCAAAGAATGAGGTATCCAAAACAAGGGCGATGTCCGCATAGACGTCGGTGATGCGCTCGAGTTTTATATGACAGTGGAAAGAAAGTAGCCGAGCTACTTTCTCAATGAAAAATTAAGAATTAATAATGAATAATGATGGACTTCTTTTTCCATCTTAATACTTAATACGGGCAGCCAATCTTAACTTCTTTTTTTATGAATCTTTCTTTTATTTGGATTATTTTTGCCGGTATTGCGTGGGGTCTCGATGGACTCCTGCGTTCGCAGATTACTGGTGTTTCGCCACTCACGATAGTCACTGTCGAACACGCGCTAGGATTTGTGATTCTCGCTGTTATTGGGGTGAATCATCTCCGTTTTCCGAAGCTCTCCATGAAGGCCTGGTTTGCACTAATCGGTGTAGCACTTTTCTCAGGACTTATTGGTACTTATGCCTTTACCTGGGCAATGGCCAATGTGCATTTTAGTTCATTTGGCGTCCTGTTTCTTCTGCTGAAGCTCCAGCCTCTCTTTGCGATATTGGCTGCGCTTATCTTCCTCGGAGAGCGACCAAAAAAGAGCTTTTATCCGCTCGCTTTACTGGCCATTATTTCAGCGTATTTTCTCAGCTTTGGTAAAAGTGGTCTCTCACTCCCTGCCCTCGGTGATGACACGACTCGCGCGGTTCTAGCAGGTCTCATCGCAGCACTGTGCTGGGGATCGGCGACTGTTTTCTCGAAATACCTCTCAGGACAGTGATACAAGGCTCGTACTATGACTGCCTTCCGTCTCGGTCTCGTCGCTATTCTCGGTGTTATCGCTCTGGGTATTATGACTTTGCTCGGTGTTGATGGCGCTCTTTCTCTACCTGCTGATCCTTCATCGTTCCTCCTTATCGTCACAGGCGTTGCTCTCTTGTCTGGTGTTCTGGGCACGACGATGTACTATCGCGGAATCAAGCATACTCATGCGACACGGGCAAGCATCTTTGAACTCGCATTTCCTATCACAGGCTTTATCATCGACATATTTGTCCAGCATAAAACACCAGACACTTTCCAGATAGCAGGCGGTATATTCCTCATCATTGTGATGATATTTGTAGCAAGGACGAAGAAAGACTAGTTTTTCTTTCAGAACAATCGTGCAAATAAACCTTTCGGTGCTTTAGGTAATCCACTTACCACTTCTCTCACTCATGCTCATGCTTGTCGGGTTTTTACACCAGACTCATATCTTTGTAAGAGTTTTGCGATTGCATTCTTATCACCATAGTAAACGAGATAGAGATTCTCTTTTCCAGTGTAGTTTAGTCTACGAAATATGAGCGCTGGTTTTCCGCTGAGTTCTGCTTGCACTGGAGGCGTTAGATCATCATTTTTTGTTTGAGCATTGAGGACATTAGCCTCAAAATGTTCTACCTTGTCTCCATCGGGGCAAAATGTTTCATGTACACGACCACCCACTCCTTTTTTATCAGTACATTCAATAGTATGAAGACCTGTATGATTGTTGTTTACCTCGTGTATTTCTCTTACAAAGAGCTCACCTCAAAGAATATAGGGAATATAGTAATGAGTGTTTATAAAAACATCATCAACTTTTTCGTCTATAATATTTTTCGATTCACTTGTTGTTTCTGACATGATAGGTTGTGCTCCGTCTGGCAGAGTTCGTGCTTCTGAAAGAGTTTTAACTTCCTTA
>CAYQWU010000028.1:0-9062 GCA_964421335.1 uncultured Candidatus Peribacteria bacterium | reverse complement strand
TTATATCCAGACACTAGATGTAGTCAAATCGAGTTTCGAGGAAATGAGTTGCAAAATTTTCTATGTGAGTTGTATTTTAGAGAGGATTTCTCACATTCTCTCATATTGAAGAGCTTCCGAAATATCAAACCACCGACACTCCACGATACCCTCATCTCCTGTATGGGGAAGTGGAAGTCTCGAATCAGCGAGAAAGAGGAATGTCATGGCATGATGCCAGTGCTCTGGTTCTCACTTTTTCGGATTTTCTGGGATGATATGTGAATCGATATGGAGTAATAAAGGCTGTCTATTTTCATCGAGAACGAAATCCACTCTCACTCCTGTTTCCTCGAGTACCTCACGACGAGCAGAGTCTGCTGGATGAGTCTCTCATTCGTCTATATGCCCACCTGGATTGAGCCATCTTTTCAATGTTTTGTGGTGTATGAGGAGGATTTTTTTATTTTTTGGATCGACGACACACCCATCTGCGACGATGTGACCTCGGAAATTTTTGCGAGAAGTGATATCCTCTTCCCTACTCTCTAATTGCTCAGAGAGGAGTGGAAAAACCTCGTCCGGATAGAGTTCTCGATAGTTCGAATAGTGTTGGTAGAGAAGGTCGTGCATGGAATTATATTGCTCTAACGCCAGCCATATCACGATATAGATCAAGAAAATCGGGGAAAATAGGGACTGAGTAGGACAAAACTGTGGGCTGAGAATAGACAGGCTTGCGACCAAATGGGCTTGTTTTGATTCGTGGCTCCTGGACCTTGATAGTAGCTATGGGTATGCCCGCATTATCCATGATGGAACCGCTGATAGTCTCACCTTTCTCATTCATGGTTTTAAACTCGTGGTGATGTAATCGGGCTCTGTGGTCTATAACCCGATCCATAATGCCTTGGTGAAAATAATCCAGTGCTTCGAGTACCTGTCTCCCATAGTCATTGAATGTTTTATTATGGGCTGTTGCAATCATCTCCGACTGATATCGTGGACTTCCAGAGAGGAGAAATCGAAGAGCCCGTGCACGACTCGCATCCGAAGTTCTAAACCTGGGGAATGAAAGCACTGCAGTATTATGTCTCATAAAGTCTCTCATTGTGGGAGATACATTCTGCGAATTGATATATTTTTTATCATGCAGAGGTCTCTTGTGAAAATCATTCAGCTTGGAACGAAGACTTTTTCCCGTTGAGAGCTGTACGCCCATATGAAGAGTACCGTGGGTCATCGTGTGATGCATAATCCAATCCGTCATCATAGAGTAATCTGCGCTACGATCAGCGATAAACACATCAGTAAGGGGTATATTGCTCCTGTTTGCCTTGTGGATGGATAGGAGAAGCCGCTCCAGGAGGGCCACTTCTGCATAGTGCCCATGATTTTTTCGCAGATAGTATTCCATAATATTTTCCCACTGTTTTGTCTCTTTTTTGGGATTATAACTCACAGCTGATTTGTCAGTATGAGCCAGGAGCCAGCGAAAGGCTCGACGACTACTATCATGAGTATCTCCTTCTGACAAGATACCATAAACCTGAGCAAATATCAGGGCTTTCAGCTTCGGGAGTTCACGCTCAATATAATGTCCACCGAGTTCCATATGACGGTGTGAATCTTGTCGAAGTATCTCCTCAGTTTCTGACAGTATCTGATATCTATCTTCTACAGTTGCGGTCTTGCTCATAAACTAGAACTGCACAGGGATAACGAGACTCGCATCATTCAGCGGTTCTCCAGATGGATTATCTTTTTTGAGAACGAGAGTACCAGTTGATCCAATTGGTTGTGCTGGAAATGAGAGTGTGACAGTAAAAGGTACCCAGTTTTCGGTCATCCAATCGCTCTGTGCCTGAGCTACTGCCGTGACAATAAGGGCATTACTACTATCTCTGAGCTCAACAGGAAATGATGCCTCGAAATACCATGGACCGCGTGCGCGACCAGTGAGTGTGATGGGAGTGACAAATTGTGATGGGAGTGGTGAAGTCAGCTCGACTATCTGTGCTGGATCTGCAGCCATATCTGCTGAGAGTTTTCCTTTTAGTTCACTATCCTGTGTTGGTATTCCTGAGATGACGGGGGCATGTACTCTCTCTGACCAGAAAAACCAGATAACTCACAAAATAAGAGCAATAATCAGGAACCAGGAAATAATACATTTCATAAGAATTTTTTAAAGTGGTCACATTATACAACCCCTCAACTGATTGCAATATTATTCGGCAACATCGATGATAACTACATCAGTACCAGCAGAGAAATTGAGTTCCAGATTTTCTACATCTGATATTCTCGCCTGATCGCCTGCTTCGAGTGTCTCACCAGAGATGAGCTCCACACTTCCCCGTGTCACATAGATAAATACATTTCCTGTGCCCTCTTGGACCATGTGTGTCCAGGAAGTTTCTGTATCAAAAATACCTCGATAAATAACTGCATCCGCATCAATACTTAGCGTATCAAGATCAAATCATGATGCCACAGGTACCAGCTTATTGTGTGGTATAGCGGAAAAATCGCGCTCATCATGCCGAGGCTCAATTCCGTCTTTTCTGGGCATAATCCATATCTGGTAGAGATGAACCGCTTCGTCCCCTTGATTCTTTTCACTGTGCAATAATCCTGAACCAGCAGACATAACCTGTACTCCTCCTACTCCGACCGTCGCTCTTCATCCATGAGAATCCTCGTGGGAAATCTCGCCCGAGAGAACGAAAGTGATGATTTCCATATTGCTATGTGGATGCATGCCAAATCCCTGATGCCCCGCTATGATGTCGTCATTAAAAACTCGGAGAGCTCCGAAATGCATATTTGCTGGGTCATAGTAATCAGCAAAAGAGAAAAGATGTTTTGATTCGAGCCAATCATGTCGAGCTGTATAGCGATCATGTGCCGGGATGATGAGTATTTTCATAGATTTTATTATATTCAGAATACAGGTAAGTGTGAATTTGTTCGTCAAGAGGGCAAAAAAATTCCCAGAAATTGGGTAATCTCTGGGAAAGGGTCCTCTTGTGCGTTTTCACCCCACAGCTCGGTGGATACTAAGTATCTATTTTTGAGCTGGACATGAAATACATGCGTCATTCACGAAATGACATACCTCGACAAACCTTAGGAACAAGGTCTTGACTTCGCTTTGGTAATGGAAAGCATCTTCACCCGGCTTCGATCGTATCACCCGATTGCAGATGAGCATATCGTATCTCAGAAAGAGGTACCATACGCTCACCCGAACAAGTGACATCAAAAGAAAAATGATAGTGATAAGGAGAGGCAAGCCTTCTCCGAATCTGTGTATCTTTATTTGAATGCGGTGAGAGCTCGTTGTGGCTCTCTCCATCACGGAGTCAATGTTACAAAAATCACAAGAACAATTTGTACGGTTAGTATAGCATGTCTATTTCGGAAATGAAGCTCCCCTATCATTGCGGAATATGGGAAATATTTCGTAGTAAAAAAATAATGCCGTATTTATGCGAAAAACACAGAAATAGCGTACAGAAAGAGAAAAAATGAAAAACAGTCAGAAAAACGGCTTGTAGACGGCTTTTATGGGGACATTGCACACAATATGTATACGAAGAAAGCTCTATTTGAAGCGGTTTTTAGTAACTATTCAGATATGTCTCCATGGATCTACTCAAATGTTGTAGTCTCTCAACAGAAGAATAAGCCCTCGGGGAAATACCATCATCCATAATCTCTATCACCATATTGCCCTGATCATCAATATCAGCCCTCGATGCACGGATATTTCTATGTATAGGGGATTCCTCCTCTGCATAAGCAAAATACTCCTCCATAAACATGGTCGCGCAGAGATCTTCTAGAGCACTCCTCGCACTCAAGAGATCAATAACAGCCTGCGCTCGTTGTTTCTTGGGTCTGATTCGTTTCTCAAGAGTCTTCAAAAGTTTCTCAAGATCCTCCTGGATATCTATTAATTTCAGACATATATCCTCGTGCTCCCGGGTCTGAGTTGAGAGAGGACCGACTGCATCATTGGTGAAGTTTCGTATACTATGAGGGGCAGCATTTTCGTTAGCATACGAGAGAATAAGGGGCAAAAGACTGGCATAACGACTCATAGTATCAGCAACCCCTCGGGTCTGATCATGGAGCATCAGACGATGTGCTACTCGTTGGATATAGACGGGATCGAGAAAACGCAACTCAAGAAAGAGCATAGATGCTGATTCTGTACCCATGGCTGCTAAAAGAGGCAAAAGTGCCTCACGAACCATCAGGGTTTCTACCAATGCTCTTTGTCTCTTATGCAAATCATCAGCAAAGAGATCTCTCCCTGCTCTTCTGAGATGTTTAGATTCTTCCCGAACAAGTACTTTCCACAATTCTTCTTCCATAATTCTTGCAATAAATTTTCATGTATCATAAATAATTTTTTCATAATGCAAGGTTTAGTTTTGCTCATGAAAAATAGCTAACCTGTAGAGAAAATTCTATTTCTTTGCTTCTAAGTTTGGAATTGTCTCCCTATTTTTTGACAGAACAGATAATTCAGTAAAATTAGTTTTAATACTTACTAAATAAAATCTATGGCTCATGCACTCGACACGGATGAATATGGCATCATCGAAGAAATGCAGAAAGATGGATCATTTGTGGACGGAGATCACATCGTGTATAAACAGTTTGAGAATCACGGTGAAAAATACCTCGATAAAGACGCTCACCTCAAACAAGAATGAGTCGCTCATAGTGTCGCTCACACACTCGCAAAGTGAATATCCGAAGGTTCTATCATTATCGCTCCAGAGACGAGCTCGACCAATCTCGGTGAAATGGTCAGCGTCTTTGCAAATGGAATAATGGTGCCAACAAAAAAAGTGAAGGACATACATACTTTTGATGAAAGTGTACTCCCTCTACTCAGAAGTGGGAAGAGGATAATCGGTATCGACGATATCAGCAATAATGGTCGAACACTCCGAGAGATACAAACCGCTCTCAAAAAATATGGACTCACACTTGATGAATTCCGTGTGATGGTCGATAGAAATCCAGAACAATCTGCCGGTATTACTGATCTCCAATTTATCGCACTCGCGAGTATCCAGATGGAACAATGGCATGAGTCAAAAGTCCCTGAATGGCTCAAAAAAAGAGCAATTTCTACGAAACTCGGTAATGGAAGGAGATGGGTAGGTGAAAATCTGACCTCATTTGAGATGACCCAACAACGATTACATAAGGAAGAACTCGGCTTTCATTTCGATGACGGTAAGAAACTAAAACAGATAGAGATTGATGGTTGGTTTTTAGAGCCTCGATAAAAAATAAATCCCCAGAAATGGGGATTTTTAAATTTCCATCTGAATAATCTCTCGGATATCCGCTGTATGAAAACGGATAGCTGTTTTATCAGGGAAGCGGAGAGTGATAACAGGATTGAGAACTTGTCCTTCAACTCCATGAAGTCCATCTTCTTCGTAGGAATAACTCTCTCCCGCATTTCTCTGAATATCTGGAAATCGTGCAAATAATCTCTCGCGGAGAACATCAATAGAATTACTATACGGTCAGAGGACAACCTCGATATGATCCCATCCACCGAATGGTTTAGAAGGTTTCGGATACATCAGCTCGGTACTTTGAATCTGAAATCACTCAAACTCAAGAGGATTCGAGAGTTGAAAAATATCCACTTCTCTTCCATTAATCTGTGCAGCCTTCACGAGTACGCCATCTGACATCCAGTCTTGTTTGAGCTTGTCTGCCTCGTCTATCGTAGAAGCTCGGTATGCGATATGGTCGATGGTGAGACCTGTGAGGTCGACACCTATCATCTCCAGATTATGAAAAAGCCTCACAAGAAAATCATTCATAGTATTCTGCTTTAGAAAATCCTACTCCCCCACCTCCGTCCTCTTCCGACAACCCAAACATTTCGCACATTTATCACCACATCATCGCTGAGTCGCGACAACTCCCTCACCAGAAACATGCTCGTGTGCATGCTCCTCTTCCCCGTGCTCATGATCATGCTCGTGCTCTGGATGCTCAGATTCTGGAATTGTATCGTGTTTGGATTCGGACATAGGGAAAATTGAAAAATTACTGTTTAACTTCTGAACTGATTATATTTTTTATTTCTTGAAATTGATTTTGATCTATTTCGGTAGAATTCGATGTATAAATCTGTACTAATACAGCAATTACATTTATTACAATAGCAGCAATGGCCCATCCCATAGCACTTCTAGACGATTTTCTAGCTGTTTTGAGTTCAAGATAATCAATATATGAGAAAATTACATCTCTCTTAATACTATAAAGAATCCTATCTGATGAATTAGGGTCCATTCGAAAAACAAAGAAAGGAGTTTCTAAATCAGGATTATGCCCAGAATTAGCATTAAGAGCATTTTCAAAATATTTATTCAGAATTTGCTTTTCTATTTGGTCTTCTGTTTGATTTGGACAGATACTATCAATCAAATCTTTTTTAGTAAAAGTATTTTGTTCCAAGAAAGCAAAAGAGGCTATCCGAATTAACAAATGTTGTTCCATGATATCAAATTAAAAGCCCGTCCAATTGGACGGGCTAAAGTTTTTACTGACAAGCCTCACAGGCTCCCCCATTCATAATGGAGCACATGACTTTTTCGGCTTCTGAGTAGACCTTTGCTGGTTGTTCAACTTTTTCAGCGACGACTGGTGGGACAGTCGCAGAAAATGTAGGTGATTCTGGAGCTGATGGTGTAGATTCAGATGTTCCTGCAGAGACACCGACTGCTTCGAGACTTGCGACAGAACTGACAACGCCGAGAGTGTCTGCGAGCGCTGCAGATGAAGCGGTAGATTTTTCGATAGCCGTTGCACCGAGAGTTCGGAGGTAGTAGGTTGTTTTGAGACCCATTTTCCATGCCATCATGTAGGTGTCCTGGAGGACCTTTCCTGATGCACCCTTGATAAAGATATTGACTGACTGAGACTGATCAATCCATTTACCACGGACAGCAGCAGCCTTGATGACCCACTCTGGTGAGATCTCAAATACTTCTTTGTACTTGTCGCGGATACGCTGTGGGATACGGTCTATCTTCTGGATAGAACCATCGTGGAATTTGATTTCTGCGACCATCTGAGCATCCCAGAGACCGATTTTCTGGAGGTCTGCGACGAGGTAGTGGTTGATGACAGTGAATTCACCTGAGAGATTTGATTTTACATAGAGATTCTTGTAGATCGGCTCGATGCATGGGAATGCACCAGCGATGTTTGAAATGGTTGCTGTGGGAGCGATAGCCATCGTGTTGCTGTTTCTCATACCGTATTGTTTGATGCTCTCACGGACAGGAGTCCAGTCGAGTGTACAGGTACGATTGACTTCGACGCGCTCACCGCGTTCTGCATCGAGGAGTGAGAGTGTATCGACTGGGAGGATACCTCTGTCCCATTTTGATCCTGGGAATGATGAATACGCTCCGCGTTCTCGAGCGAGTTCTGAGCTACCGAGGATAGCGTAGTAGCTGATAGCCTCCATCATCTCGTCGCTGTATTTCACTGCTTCTTCACTGTCGAAATTGATATCGAGCATGTAGAGAGCATCCGCGAGACCCATGATACCGAGACCAACTGGGCGATGACGCATGTTTGATGTTTCAGCTTCCTTTGTTGGATAGAAATTGATATCCACGACATTGTCGAGCATACGCATACCAGTTTTTACTGTTTCTGCGAGCATGGTGTGATCGAGCTTTCCGTCCTTCATGTGTCGTGAGAGATTGACTGAGCCGAGATTACAGACTGCTGTTTCCTCTGCTGAAGTATTGAGGGTGATTTCTGTACAGAGATTGGAATTGTGGATGACACCTGCGTGGTCTTGCGGAGAGCGGACATTGCATGGGTCTTTGAATGTGATCCATGGGTGACCCGTTTCGAAGAGCATAGAGAGAATCTTTCTCCAGAGGTCTTTTGCCTTCATGACCTTGAAATGAGTGATCTGACCGTTCTGAGTCTGTTTCTCGTATTCAGCGTATTTGCGCTCAAATGCAGAACCAAAAATATGGTGAAGTTCTGGAACATCTGATGGAGAGAAGAGTGTCCAATCGAGATCTGCTTCGACGCGTTTCATGAAGAGATCAGGAATCCACGCAGCAGTATTCATATCGTGTGTACGGCGTCGTTCGTCACCAGTGTTTTTGCGGAGCTCTGAGAAATCTGGGAAATCCAGATGCCAACACTCGATGTACGCACAGAGTGCGCCCTTGCGTTTACCGCCCTGATTGACTGCTACAGCTGTATCATTTGCGATCTTGAGGAATGGGATGACACCCTGAGATTCACCATTGGTGCCTTTGATTTTTGAACCAGTTGCGCGGATATTTGTCCAGTCGTTTCCGAGACCTCCTGCCCATTTGGAGAGCTGAGCATCGTCAGAGATGACCTTGAATATAGAAGAGAGGTCATCCTCGACCGTCGAGAGGTAGCATGAGCTGAGCTGGCTTCGTTTTGTCCCAGAATTGAAGAGTGTCGGAGTCGAGCTGACGAAGTGGAGCTGTGAGAGCTGATTGTAAAATGCGATAGCCCATTTTTCTTTGTCTGCTTCTTTTTTTGCAAGACCCATCGCGACACGCATCCAGAATGCTTGTGGGAGTTCACGACGGTTTTTCTCATGATGGATGAAATATCGGTCGTAGAGACTCTGGACTGAGAGGTAGGTGAGGATATTGTCTCGGTCTGGATCGATAGCCTCTGCGAGGACATCGAGGTCGTAGCCCAGGAGATCGTCTGAGAGGTGCTCAGTTTCGACGAGAAATTTCACATTGTATTTGAATGCTTCACGGTAACACTTAGTAAATCCTGCATTTTTCATATCAGAAGAACCGATGAGATCCTTGTAATAATTCATGAGGAAGAGCTTTGCAGCGACATACGAATACTGAGGATCTTGTTCGATGTAGCTCTTCGCGGTCATGATAGTCGCCTGAGAGATGTCGCGAGACTGGATACCATCAAAGATGTTGGTGTGGAAATTGCTGACGAGCAAATCGATATCGATAGCAGGGTGAGCGTTTGCAGCGATCTCAAAAACACGA
>CAYQWU010000027.1:5974-9071 GCA_964421335.1 uncultured Candidatus Peribacteria bacterium | reverse complement strand
ATGCCTACGATAACAAATATTGGCCTGCAAAATATCTCATCGATCAAAATGGAAACATAGTGTATAAGCATTTCTGAGAAGGGAAGTACGTGGAAACAGAACAAAAAATTCAGGAACTTCTCGGCGCAAAAAAAGAATTAGAAGAAGAGCAAAAAAAATCTGGACTAGTGAAAACTCCCGAGACCTACCTGGGGTCTGCAAGGGCAGAAAATTATCTTTTATTTACAAAAAATGGAGAGACCGTGACCACACTTAATAGGGGTATTTGATATTTTGCTCTAGGAGTACCAGAAACAATAAACCAATGGAGCATTGGTGGAACATGGAATATTGAACCTGAATACATCGAAGCTGTAGGGGATTTGGATAATCCCAATCGTTTAGAACTTCATTTTGCAGCCAAAAAGGTATTCCTCGTTGTGTCCTCTGATGATAAGAAAGGAGGAATGCTGGAAGTGCGTACACTTGATGTGCCTGGTGGAAGATGAAATGGGCAGAATCCGAGGATTATCCAGATATGAGAAGACTCACTCTATACAGTATATGATAATGAAGAGTTTCAAAAAGATGCCACTATTCAGATTATCCCAACAAAATGACTCCGTCTCCACGCCTTTACTTTCTGATCTTAATTTATGAAACACTTCACCTCTCTCACTATCCCAATACTCGCAGGCATAATCCTAGCGAGCTGCACACTATTTCCTAGCCCCCAAAATATGAACACACAAATCCCTATCCCAGAGAATGCAAAAGTTGCGATCTTTGCTGGTGGTTGTTTCTGGTGCCTCGAGCCATCATACGATGCTGAGCCAGGCGTCGTCAAAACTGTCGTCGGTTATGCAGGAGGGAACACAGAAAATCCCACATATGAAGAGGTGTATTCAGAAAAAACTGGTCATCGTGAAGCGATTCAGGTGACCTATGATCCAGATAAAGTCAGCTACGAGAGGCTTGTGCAGATATTATTTCATCAGATAGATCCTACTGATGCTGGGGGACAGTTCTCTGATAGGGGAGAGAGCTATACGACGGCAATCTGGTATACTTCCGATGAAGAGAAAAAAATTGCAGAGGATTTTATTAAAGAATTAAATGATTCTAAAAAATTCGATAAACCAGTTGTTGTCCAGGTACTTCCATTTACCAATTTCTATCCAGCAGAAGACTATCATCAGGAATACTATCTCAAATCATCACTTCACTATAATCTCTACAAGAAATGATCAGGACGCGCAGGATTTATAGAGGAAAATTGGACTGCAGAAGAAAAAGAAGCTATTGCAGGGAAAGACGCAGAATTTTCCAAGAAATATCGTCGACCATATAATGCCACCATCTGTAACACACTGACAAAGGAGCAATGTGATGTCACGCAAAATGAGGGAACAGAGCGGCCGTTTGAAAATGCCCATTGGGATAATAAAGAAGCAGGAATCTATGTCGATGTTGTGACGGGAGAGCCACTCTTTAGCTCTGGCGACAAGTATGATTCTGGGACTGGTTGGCCGAGCTTTGACCGTCCGATAAATCCTCACTTCGTAACAGAAAAAACAGACTTCAAAATAGGAATACCCCGAACAGAGGTTCGCTCGAAATATGGTGATAGCCATCTCGGTCATGTATTCGATGATGGTCCACAGACCACAGGGAAGAGGTATTGTATGAATTCTGCATCTCTCCGATTTATCCCACTCGCTGATATGGAAAAGGAGGGATATGGAGAATATATCGAGCAGATAAAAGAGAAAAAATAAAAGAGAAAAAATAAAAGAGAAAAGAGGAGGATTTATTTTGTTAGAGATTTTAACTTAACCCTAAAAAGTCGCCCGAAACGGCGTTAAACTAATTATTTTTTATTTTTATTGTATGAACAAGTTTATTCTGGGGGTTGTCATTATTTTAGGTGCAATTCTAGTCATTGCAGCTACTCTCATGTCTGGGAGAAATGAGACAGAGGATGCTATGAAACTCGAAGGCATGATGCCAAAAGAAGACCAACAAGCAGTCGATGCTATGATGAAAAAAACAGAAGAAAATTGAGAGGCTATGGAGAAAGACGAAGCACCAGAGGATGCTATGATGAAGAAGGATGATGCTATGATGAAAAAAGAAGTATCAGGGTATACGATGTATAATGCTTCTGCAGTTTCTGATGCTCTCTCTGCAGGTAAAAATGTCGTCCTCTTTTTCCATGCTCCTTGGTGTCCTACTTGCAAAGCTGCAGATGCAAATCTCCTCAAAGAGACAGCACCAGCAAATACAGTCGTATTCAAAACTGACTACGATTCAAATACTGACCTCCGAAAGAAATATGGTGTCACATACCAGCATACATTTGTCTCTCTCAACGCTGATGGCAGCCTCAAGAAGAAAATGAGCGGAGCTGACAGCTTTTCTGAGCTCGCTGGACTCAACTAAGTCTTTCAAGACTGTAAAAATAATCCGCCTAGGCGGATTATTTTTTTATACAGTGATGGAGAAAAGAGATTACTTTTTTCATTCTCACGAGATGTCTCTTCGGATGCTTGTACAGACGATAGAGCCACTCGCCGCCGAATCGCTGGAAAAATACAGGGGCAGGCGCACGAAATCCTGTTATCAGATCTATCGAACCTCACACACCCAATGCGACACCACAGTGAGGAAATTCATGCAGTATCTCCGCGAGGAGTTTTTCTTGTTTTCCGTTTCCATGTGTGGCGAGGATGATGCCATGATGAGGCAGATCATCCGGGACACTATCACTGATGATGATATTGAGTTGCAACTCGGGGAATTTCTCGAGCATACTCTGCTCCATGGATTCCTGAGAGATTCGTTTCGCCTTGTCGCTCGTGCTTTTTCAGTGTACGACCGGATCAATAATAGTGACGATGATTTTCTTGTGCTCAGCATATTGCAGGATATCTCGTGTGAGTCTCGAACCTGTGATTCGTTCGCCGTAGAGTTTTCTCATTCGCTTCCCATGGAACACTGCTCTCGCACACCAATAGGGGAATAGGAGGTATTTGAGAACCCGAGGAAGAGAGCTTTTTTCTATCTGATACGCGACAAATATACCAGCACCGTCGGGGAGAGCATAATCCGCATGTTT
>CAYQWU010000027.1:0-5964 GCA_964421335.1 uncultured Candidatus Peribacteria bacterium | reverse complement strand
AGAATATGCTTCAGAGTGGCGTTCTGATGAGCCTCGTAGAGCATTTCTGGATTGGGTGTGACGATGAGGGTTGTGATTTTATCAGATGCTCGACATTGGAGCTCTGAGAGACAATGATGGTAGCTTCACTTATAAAAATCAATTCAGCAAAGGGAGACCGTGTTCATACATTAATCATATACAAAAAATAACTTTCTGCAAAAAACTTTCTTTTTCATCCGAATCATCTAATATCTAGTATCTAATATCTAGTACTTTTTTCATGTACCTCTTTCTCGATACAGAAACACACGATGTAGAAGATCCCATCATGATCCAGCTGGCATACAAGCCGTCTGACAGGCTTGATTATTTCTCGTCACTCTATGGCACAGGCGGAGTCCCTATCGAGATCAGCTCGATGGCAGTCCATCATATCACAGAATCCGAGATAGCCGGGAAGCCACTCTTCGAAGAAACACCAGATAAGGAAGAACTCCAGAAACTCCTCGAGACCTACACACTCGTCGCACACAATGCGGTGTTTGATGTCGATGTCCTCGAACGACGAGGGATAGAGGTGACTGCACCTATCTGCACCCTCCGACTCTCTCGCTATCTCCTGCCAGAACTCGAACAGCACAAGATGCAGTATCTCCGATATTATTTCGGCATAGAATTCTCAGAGAAACCCCAAGCACACGACGCGCTCGGCGATGTCCTCGTCCTCGAAAAAGTCTTCTACAAACTCCACGATCTCCTAAAAGCTGCGGAACCACAAAAAGACGAACAAGCTCTCCGCAACATGATGATAGAAATCTCATCTCATCCATCTATCCTCTATATGTGCCGATTCGGCAAACACAAAGGCACGATCTGGAGCGAAGTCCCACGAGACTACCTCGACTGGGTGGTGAATAAATCTGATTTTACCGATGAGGATGTGCTCTATACTGCGAGGTATTATTTGGAGCGTTTTTAAAATTGACAAATAGTTAAAATTATATATTTTAATTTAAATAATCTACCATGAATAAGATAGTTTGAGGTATTAGCTGAGCTGAATCAGCATGACAGAAAGGTGTATTCCTAAATGAAAAACGCCAGAGATATTATTGACTCAGGGTAGGGGATATAGTTGAATGTCAGGCATACCATGTTAATGGGGGTGAAGTTGTGGAGCTTGGCGGGACAGATAACAACAGAGTATTTGTCAAAACAGGAGTTGGTAAGGTTATTTCTTGTGTTGCTGAATGGTGTGAAATTATTGTTAAAGTGGAGGAAAAAAATAAAATTTAGCATGACTGTAGTCTCATCATTTCTCAATCAAATTTCCGATAAACCAAAACTCCTCGTGATTTATTGACCGACGGCGTGTGGGAAGACTGCCCTCACGATAGAGCTCGCACGGAAATATAATGGTGAGGTCATCAATGCTGATTCCAGGCAGATTTATCGCGGGATGAATATCGGGACAGGGAAGGTGACACCAGAGGAGATGCAGGGGATTGTTCATCATATGCTGGATATCCGAGATATTTCTGAGTTGTACGGGGTGGGGGAGTATGCTCCAGAGGCGAGACGGATAATTGATGAGATTCATGCTCGCGGGAAGCTACCGATACTCTCATGAGGAACAGGACTCTTTATCGATTCTGTTGTTGGGAATTTCACTATTCCAGAAGTGGTCGCAGATTGGGAATACCGCGATGAGATGGAGAGATTTCGCCTCGAGCACGGCAATGAAGCTCTCTGGGAAAAGCTCAATGCCGTCGATCCTGACTATGCCGCAGACCTCGATCCCAGAAATTATCGCTATGTCATACGAGGGCTCGAGATATGGAAGGAAACTGGGAAGTCAAAGAAAGTCCTCGGACAAAAAACTGAGAGTCCGTATGATTTCCTCCGCATCACACCCTATGATGGAGATCGTGAAAAACTCTATGAAACAATTAATCAGCGAGTCGAGGAGATGTTTCAGTCTGGGCTTATTGAGGAAGTTTCTCAACTAGTACAAAATTCAAAATGCAAAATTCAAAATGAAGAATTATTAAAAGAATTGCCGTGACTGAACGCTATAGGCTACAGAGAAGTGATTGATTTCCTCGCAGACAGGATATCACTCGAGCAAGCAGTAGAACTTGTTCAACAAAATAGCAGGAACTACGCGAAGCGGCAGCTCACTTGGTTCCGCAGGTATAACGAGAATATTTAAAAATCCCTCCAGAAATTGGAGGGATTTTTGTGGTGACTAAATTTTATTAGACAGCATTTACAATCTCTCGGAGAGCAGTGATAGTGAGGACGAGATTATCATTTCCTCTTTCATTTGCCTTATCTTCGAGGTCATCGAGCCTCTCTCCTACTTTTGCCTTCCATTCAGCTTTTTTATCTGCAGGGAGAGCCTTTATAGTATCGAGTTTACCTTCTAGTTGTGTCTTGAAATTCGCGAGCATAGTAGCAAATTTTGCTTCACGAAGAGCCTTGATGTTTTCACGAAGAGCCTCTCGTGCTGCTTTTGCTTCAGCCTTACACTCAGTCTTTATAGTTTCCTTTTCAGCGTCAGTCGTTGCGACATCGAGACGAGCCTTGCACTCACTCTTTGCTTCTTTTATATCATCACGATGCTCTTTTCTATAATCCTTGATCTGACCTCTTGTTTCATCACGGATATCGTGTCGGAGTTCTCGTCTTTCTTCTCGTTCTCGCCGATTTTCCTGATGGAATTCGCGTTCACTGGAATCGTCTGATACTGAAGTATTTGATACTGTATCTGCCCATGCAGAGCTGGCGATGAGTATCGTTGCTATAATCGCTGTTGAGAGTGCTTTTTTCATATATTTTTAGGGTTAAAAAATAAGCCAGAACATTCTAAGGGTAATAGGTATGCAGAGCAAGTCCTTCTATCTTCACTCTTTCTGCTCCCGTTGTCTCCCTGTATGCGAAAAATCCTTCTTGCATCTTGTCCGCAGAAGTTCACTGATTCTTCACAGAGAAGTGAAATATTTCGAGAAATATGGCGTAGCGACTCTATTTCCAGGTAAAGCTCTCACTCGTATCACTGCCGATTCTCTTCACCCCATGAGCACCGAAGCTATCACGCATAGCCTGGATGAGGTTGGTGGGGAGCTTCTCTGCGAGAAGAGTTGCCATATAGTTATAGGCACTTGAGAGTACAGGCGTACTCATATTGACTTGATTGAGGACAGTTTTTACATCGAGGAGGAGAGCAGGGATGTCTTCTGACTGTTGTGAGTTTGCAGAGTTTGTATAAAAAACTGGCAACACTCGGAGCATTTCACTGCGGATGATACACCCTCCTTGCCAGATTCTCAATACTTCCTGAATATTAATTCCCCAGTTCCACTCTTTTTCTGCCGCGAGAATGAGTTCAATACCTTGAACATAGGCAGATATATACGCGACCTTGAGTGCTTGTTTGAGGAGATGAGTTTCAATTTTTGATATTCATTCATTCTTCATTTTTCAGAACGAAACATGATGGCTTCTTCCAGAGAGCCAGCGAGCAAAGAGTGATTCAGCAATAGTCGGTACAGGAACTCCGAGCTTCAGTGCTGCTTCTACTGTCCAGCCTCCAGTTCATTTACTGCCCGCGATATCACTGATTTTCTCGAGTAAATCTGTGCCGTCAGAGTCCTTTGTGCCGAGGATATCTACCGTTATATCGAGGAGAAAACTCTTCAAGAGCCCAGTATTCAGCTCCTCAAATATGGCTTTCATTTCTGCTTGAGGAGTGTGTGCAGAGCGGAGGATATCGTAGATTTCAGCAATTCATTGCATGATGGCGTATTCGATACCGTTATGGACCATTTTGACGAAATTCCCCGCAGCAGCACTTCCTACGAATGTGACACATGGCTTCCCTGCGAAGTCTTTTGCGGCGATTTTCTCGAGGAGGGGGAGCATTCTTCTCACGGTTTCTTCATCACCTCCAGGCATGAGAGCGGGTCAGAGTCGCGCACCTTCAGAGCCACCAGATATCCCACACCCTACCCAGTGAATACCATGTTTGAGGGCTTCTGCCTGATTCGCGAGAGTTACATCCCAGTGAGCATTACCGAGATCCCAGATGGCATCACCAGGGCTCAGTATTGCGAAAAGTTCTTGAGCGACTTCTGTGGTCACTTTTCCAGCAGGGACGAGGAGGATGATATTTCGTGGAGATTCAGTTTTCTGGATGAGGTCAGCGATAGTCTCTGCCTTTATGACAGTATCACCTATTTCTGCGACGAGCGCATCGACTTTATCCAGTGATCTATTCCATACGACGATGGACTCATCTCGAGAGATGATGTTTCGGACGAGATTTTCGCCCATAGTGCCGAGACCGATGAGTCAGAGGTGAGTCATATCAGATATCGTTAGAAGTATTCATTCATTTTTACCAAACTAGCAAAAAAGCAATAAAATATTTACTCTTTCATCAAAATTATTGGAATATAAGGTCTTGCAACTTCATAAAATAAATGTAAATTGCTCACATGAAGATTTCCAGCCTCTTTCTCGTCATCCTCACGATATTTCTAGTATCGGTATTTTTCTGGTTGAGAAAAGAGAATCACTGTATTGTCTCTTCTTCGAGTGGTGACTGGATATTTGAAGTGGCTCGGACTCGTGAAGAGCACATGCGCGGACTCATGAATCGGACGAACCTCTGTGAGCGATGTGGGATGCTCTTCGTATTTGATTCCCAGTTTCCTCAGGTTTTCTGGATGAAAAATACTTATCTCCCTCTGGATATGTATTTCTATGATGACAAATGAATACTCGTCGATGTAGCCCGGAATATGCGACCAGAATGAGAAACAGGGGAGCCTATGATGTATAAATCAAAGCCAGCAAAGTATGTTGTCGAAGTATTACAATGAAGTGTATTTCCAACTGATTCTATAGATATCGTTCAATGCAGATAAATTATGACTAATTTCGTAGCAACATGTATCAGTGGGGTAGAGTCCCTCGTGCGAGGAGAATTGGAAAGACAGGATATCCAGATGACCTACGGGCAGGATAAAATCGTCGCATTTGAAGGTGATATGATGACACTCACAAAGGCAAATATCTGGTCTCGCGTGGCGAATCGTATCTATATAGAGGTGGAGAAGGTAGGCGTCACATCTCTCGAGATGCTTTTTGCTGTCGTGGAGAGTGTTGATTGGTCGACTTGGATCCCTATCGGTACACCGATTATCGTCTCAGCTACTACGAGCCGTTCTGTGGTCACACATACTCCGAGCATGCAATCACTCGGTAAAAAAGCGATTATTCGGTCACTTATGAAAGGAGATGACTTCTGGAAAGAAAATGAGCATTCTCACCCAATTGAGATATTTCTCCTCCTCGTCAATGACGAGCTCCATGTCCTCATCAATACCTCAGGAGATGCACTTCACAAGAGATGATACAGGACTGAGGCAGGGGAGGCACCACTCAAGGAATCGCTCGCTGCGACACTCGTTCTCTTTAGTGGGTGGAAATTTCGCACCCCTCTCTATGATCCTATGTGTGGAAGTGGTACGATACTGATCGAGGCAGCGATGATAGCCCGCAATATTGCTCCAGGACTCCAGAGAGAATTTGATTACCTCTATTTCCCATGGTATGAGCTGGGAAATCACGATAAAGCCATCAAAGAAGCTCGTGCAAAAATATATGATAAATCGTATCAGATTTTTGGGAGTGACAGGGATGAGTATATGATAGATATTGCCTGTAAAAATGCGTCCCGTGCGGGAGTCTTGGATACCATACAATTTCGAGAGAGTGACCTCAGAGATGTCTCATTTTTACCAGATTCACATATTATCACCAATCCTCCCTATGGGAAAAGACTCGGAGATGAAAATCTCGAAGAACTCTATGACACACTAGAAGATAAAATGCTCTCAAATAATCTCTCAGGAGGTGTCATTACTTCTGTCGATTTTTTCCCAAAAAATCAGAAGGATTGGACCAAGAAAAACC
>CAYQWU010000026.1:0-9094 GCA_964421335.1 uncultured Candidatus Peribacteria bacterium | reverse complement strand
GAACGAGCAACTGCTGATCAATCTCGTGAAGCAGCTCTCAAGAATCTCAAAGTCGGTGACCGAGTGGAAGGTGTCATCTCTGGTATCCTCTCATACGGACTCTTTGTCACATTTGATGGTCTCGAGGGTCTCGTTCATGTCTCTGAAATCGACTGGGGCCATGTCGCAAATCCTGGTAAATTTGCCAAGATCGGTGACAAGGTCAATGTTGAGATCATCGGTCTCGATCCTGAGAAAATATCTCTCTCAATCAAGAGACTCAAACAAAATCCTTGGGCAGAACTTGCTTCAGCTTACAAACTCAATGATATCATCGAAGTCCCAGTTCTGAAAATCTCAAAATTTGGTGTATTCGTAGAGCTCAATGGAGGTATCAATGGTCTCATCCACCTCTCTGAAATCTCTCACACTCCTGTGAAGAATATCGAAGAAGTCATCAAGGTCGGACAGAAGGTCAAAGCAAAAATCATCACTCTCGATATCAACGAGCGTCGTATCGGTCTCTCTATCAAAGCTCTCGAAGCTGCACCAGCTGGTGCTGAGAAATCTATCGCTGGCGGTGAAGCTGCAAAAGTAGATAAATCAAAAGAAGCAGATCTCGATGTCGATATGGATGGTGAAGAAAAGAAAGAGAAGAAAGCTGCTGCTAAGAAGACAACAAAGAAAGCTGATAAGGAATAGTTCCTCGTCATGATTAGTAATCCCTCCAGAAATGGGGGGATTATTTAATTCAGATTGCTTCTAGGAGTTGATTTCAGATTCCACCATCACATTCCCATGATTCTATAACTATATCAAATCTTTCCTGAAAAATTCTTTTTCTCTCAATATCTCAATTATTAAGAAAACCTATTGTGAGCCTGTGTTCGATTGGGAGGGATTTGACCATGTCTGCATCCGATAAAGAATCCCCTATAACAATAGCTCGCGTTCTATCCCTCATTCTCTGAGGAATTAATTCCGGGAAATCGACATCAGTTTTATTGACTGTATGAATTGGCTCACTCTCAACGCCATTATTGATTCATCTAGGGCAAAAAGTCAGCCTATTTGCGATAACTTCCATTGGGTGCTCAGTTCCAAAATCTCTTTCGAGCACCTTTTCAATAACTTGAGCAATACCAGCTGAGAATACCATAGTGGGAATCGTACCCTCACAGAGTTTACATATCAAATCTCGCATTCCTTTTCTTAAAATAAGTTCATCAATGAGATTATCATTGAGATGGTCTTGTGTGAGGGGTATTTTTCTGAAGAGTGCCAGATGTGCTTTCCACCAACGAGCCATAATCACCCTCTTTCTTTCAGGATCAAGTGTGTCATTGGCTTCATGGGGGCGAAAAATTCAATAGAGCCTCCTTGCTGTTTGGGTATAAGTCTCTCAGAGAGCTTCCCTGAATACACTAAATGAATTTGCTTCTGTACCGCGAATAACAGTACCATCAAAGTCTGCGACAAGGTATGTGTTTTCGGGAGTAAAGCTTCTCAGTTTTTCCTCCGCATCAGGGTTGAAAGTAATCATATTTATAATATATGAATATAGTATTTATATAATTAAGTCAATAATCTCAAGGAGGATTATGAGAGAAAGGAGTATTATTCGCTCATGCACCCAGCAATTATAGATGCCAATATCCACCGAGTCTGCGAATGACTCCGTGTTATCGAAGAATATTTCCGATTTGTGGTCAATAATGAAGTAATTACCAATAGACTCGCAATACTTCGTCACCAGATCAGCCATCATGCACTTCCTGTCTCTGATAGGGCACGGATGGAAGCACGAGATACCGAGCGTGATGTTCGAGCAAATGAGATGATTCAATCACGGCAGAATTCCTATGATCTCCTCCTCGCGAATATGAAGCGTTCTCAGGAGGCCCTGCGTGTCCTCGAAGAATACACGGGTGATGATACTTTCCGAGTATTTCGGTATGAGCTCTACGACCTCGAAAAAGAATGTTTCCTACATATTCAGGAGTCCTGGGAACTTCGCTGAGTGTATCTCATCTCCCATGATGTCGATATTCTCCGCAGATGACTCGAGCTCGGCGCTGATATTATCCAGCTTCGCTGCAAAGATACACCAAAACACGAAATACTCCAAAAAGCCCATGAAGCGAAAAAACTTGCCGAAGAATTTCAAAAACCGCTCATTATCAATGACCACCTCGATATCGCCCAAATCGTCGATGCGGACGGGATTCACACAGGCCAGGATGATATCAGCATCACGGATATGAGAAAACTCTGGAGCCCGGATAAAATCTATGGGCGGACGACCCATTCACTCGAACAGGGGATTCTTGCTCGAGATCAAGGAGCGAGCTATGTCAGCGTGTGACCTATCTGGGCAACACCAACCAAGCCCGACAGGGAAGCGATAGGATTCGACTATCTTTCTGAGGCATGAACACTATGAATCCCGTTTGTGGCTATTGGTGGTGTGAACTGTCAGAATATTTCACAAATACTCCCGCATCATCCAGATATGATTGCCATAGTGCGAGACTATGAATCTATTCCACAGTTTCGGGCTTATTTTATGCCATCATTGTAGGTCCTGAACTTCATCTTTTTATATTCAGAGTGATTCCAGTAGGCACAAATTTGTCTATTGTTTCTTGAGTAGCGGTGTCTATGAATTGTATATGTATTCCTATTGCTTGAGTTTCCCTGACAACATAGATATCAGCACAGTTATATTTGAAACAATGCCTCATGCATGCATCGTCTTTTGATTTCAATAAAGTATTGATTGTTCCTTCTAGAGATTCCCGATCAAAATCCCCTCACTTTTCTTGTATTTCTTGTCTGAATGTATCGACGACTGTCTGAGAAAGCTGCTCCACAAAATTATCACGCATAGTCATCAGAGCAGGAAATGCTTTATCTATCTTATCTGTGACAAGGGTAAGGTCGAGAGAATCATCAAGAGAGGTGATAGAAACTCTCAAATATTCATAAAAGTCTTCCTCCTTTTCTTCTAAGGGTATTATTTGAAGCAACACAAGTGCAGGGTTGATTCATTTTTTCGTAAGCTCTGTTGTGATGTATTCCTGAATACTGTGTAATGTAGCAGGGGCAGGATTGTCGAGTATTTTTTGAGCTACATTCATTTTTAACTCTTCGCCTAGCTCACGGAGAGAAGTATTTTTTTCTGAATTGGATATGCCTGAGGATTGTGAGGATACTTGTTGAATTCACAGTGCCAATAGCCCAGCAACCAATGCAGAAGTGAAGGCTCGTCTTGAAAAATCTGTTCAGGGTCTTTCAGGGGCAGTTGGAAATTCAATCATATATTTCTATAACAAGTTATAGAATGTTATTATTCTCAGCCTTTGAGAAAAAGCAATATTACTTGAGAAATTCCTCCACAATTCCGCGATCGCTCCAGGGAATAGATCATTTATTGGTCACCTGCACGGTTTCACATCATTTCCCGGCGATGAGGACGATATCACCTGATTGTGCCTTCCTGAGTGCCCAGTGAATTGCTTCTTTTCTGTCAGGGATAACCTGAAATGTGTCACCCTCTAGACGAGGGATTCACTTCCGTACCATCTCGATAATCCTCGCAGAAGGTTCTGTATAGGTATCATCATCAGTGACGACGACGATGTCCGCGAGTTCGTGTGCTACGGCTCCCATCTTTGGGCGTTTTGTTGTGTCACGATCACCCGTCGCTCAGAAGACGATGATGATTCTCTGCTTGTTGTGTTTGAGTGTTTCCATAACACTTCGGAGGCTTGTTTCAGTGTGAGCATAGTCGACGAGGATAGTAAGCCCGAGTATATTTGGGACTGGTTCCATGCGTCCAGGAACGCCAGTGAAGTTTTTCCATGCGTCCTGAATAGGCGGAGTTTCTATTCCCATAGTACGGAGCGTCGTATAGGCGGCGAGGATATTCTCTGCATTAAAGACTCCCACGAGTTTTGTCGTAATACGGGCTTCCTCGGCAAGTGGTGTAGTCGATTTGATGACTATATCTATTCCTTCTGAATTTGTGATGAGGCTACGGGTCTGGTAGGTCGCAGCATCCCTCATGCTGTAGGTGATACAGTCTGGTCCCGCTTGTTCTGCAAACATATCATAATAGTCACAATCGCGAGGGAGGATGCAGAGTTTTCGTGGTTCCTGTTTGAAGAGTCTTGCCTTCGTCGATGCATAGTGATGCATCGTACCGTGGAGGTCGAGATGATCTTGGGAGATATTTGTCAGTGTGACGATATCATACCTGATTCCGAAATTACGGAAATAGTAGATACCATGACTCGAAGTCTCGAGCACGAGATGTGTCACGCCCATTTTTTTTGCTTCTTTGATGGTTTTCCAGAGCTTAAATGGACTATCCATCGTCATCTTTGATTGATTTTCTCGTTTTTCTCCAGCTATCCAGACCTGGGCTGTCGTGAGGAGACAGACGACTCTCCCTGATTCTTCGAGTGCGGTGGCGATGAGTGTTGAGGTCGTTGTTTTGCCCTTCGTGCCAGTGACGCCGATGACATACATTCACCTAGCAGGATTACCAGAGAGGACAAAGGCTGTGAATCAGCGGAGCCAGTGATAGGCGAGACGGAGAGGGCTTCGGAGACCGATGATATGTCGGAGAGAGTCGAGTATTTTCATAATGTGTGAAATTATAGAGAAATATCCTGTCCTGTCACGAGCATAAAATACTTTGACAATGAAACTTAATCTGTAAAATGTATCTGTTATTGTTGTATAATACATATTTATGAAAAAAATTATCTCTCTGTCTCTGTTCGCTGTGCTCGCATGTTCATGCGTCTTCGCATCATCTGGGGGAATACCTACAACAGGAGTGAATCCTACCACACCACCTCCGGTAAATACCGTCAAAAATCCTGTAAAATGACTCGTCATCCTCGGTGATAACTATGCAGTCGATTCTGAGAGCGTGTATGTCGTGAATAGTACTCGGAGTGCTTGGGTCAAAATAGTTGCTGACCGTCCTTCTTTCCGTGTCATACTTGGGCAGTTTGCTCGAGACAAAAATGCTATTTACCAGATGGGTCGTGTGATTCCAGGAGCTGACTTGGCGAGTTTCTCAGTGATCTCTGGACAGCATGGCTATGCACAAGACGACAACCACATCTATGGTCCGCAGGGTATGATATCAGAGGCTGATCCTGAGACATTTAAGATGATTACGAAGAATTACTCTGTTGACGCTGGTCATGTATTTTTTGATGGGAAGCTCATCCCTGATGCTGATTCTGGAAGTTTTGAAGTCATAGATAACGGACTCTATGCGGTCGATGATAAACGCGTATTCTACGTAGGAAAGATACTTAAAGATACTTCACCCGATGGATTCACAGTCAAAGGTCCTCGAGCATTTGCTCGTGATGGGCGGACATTTTTCGAAGGACTCATCGAGCGAGGAGATCTCCCAACTGGAGAGCCCCAAGCTCCCACTGAGCCGACAGAACCCGAGCCTCCTGTTATCATCCCACCCGTTGATGCTATTGATTCGGCTGATGCATGGGATGCACTTCGAGCAAAAATAGCTCCATACAAGGCATATTTCACTGGTGGAAATACTCCATTCTGGATGCTTATGGCGCTGGGTGCTCTCGGAGTATTTAGCCTCTTCTTTGTCTTCTTCGCAGATCGCAATGACGAACCAGTCTCTCTCTGGAAAAGCGTCACAAAAACTCTCATAGCCCTCCTCATCATGCTCGTCGCTGTCTGGTTGGCATCATACTTCCTGAGTCCCATCCCAGCTCTCATCGTCGGTTTCATCGTCGGTGTATTTTTCTTCATCACTCTCTGGAATGCTCTCGGATGGATCAAATCCCTCCTCATCACTCTCCTGACCCTCATAGGTATCGTATTTATCATGGCAATCGGATTTATCGTTCTCAGAATGATGTTTGATGATACACAGAGTATCCTCGAATTCGTGAATCAACCTCGTATACAGCTCCTGGGTGTGATGAAAATCATCGCTTTCTTCCTCGGCGCATGGCTCATCATGGCTCAGCTCGGTTCATCTCTCGTTCGTGCTCTCGGGCAAGCATTTGTCGCAACAGTCATCTCGACCATCATCCTCGGACTCATCATGTGGATAACAGGCATCGGCACATTCCTCTCTATTGTCGTATTTGCTCTCCTCTACGCTGTTCTCCTCTGGATTATGCGATTCCGCATGGTATCAAATCTCTTTGTTGAGACCGTCCGTATATTCCGAGTTGCCCTCATCCTCGCAGCAGTGATAGGATTGGTTGTGTGGATTATACTCTAGTTGTATGAGCGAGATACTTCGAGAAATAGTCACCTGACTCAAAAAACCACGAACTGGATGGATAAACCGAGATATTCCAGAAGAGATTGCTGAGACAGTTTTCTTGCACGTTAAAAAAGTTGTAAGAGCTGCAAAAATATTCGGGAAAAATATTCCTGAATTAAATTATGATAGATTTTGCAGAATGGGCGTTTATCATGATCTGGCTGAGTATTCTGAAGAAGACTATACGCCTGGGCAGATACCTCTCATGGAAAAGCATCAGAGAGAGAGAACTGTTATCAAGCTTTTGCGGGATAAGCTCTGAAGAGGGCAAGAAATCTATGATATATGGATGGAATTTGAAGAAGGACAAACTTTGGAAGCAGTACTGATGGTCCAACTTGATAAACTCGATGCAGCGATACAGGCTCTCGAGTATGAGAAACAATGATTTGAGAAAGTAGTTGATTTTTACCCATATGTGCAAGCAAGGTTGACTCATCCAGTTTTGAAAAATACTTTTGAAATTCTTCTCAGAAAAGATTTTCTTGAAGTGGATTTTTATGAACAATACTTTCTTCTTTTAGAATTGGAGGGGGATGAGGAGAGATTTTACCAGGAGATGTATAGAAAGGTATTCCGTTCTGAAGAATTACAGTTTGCAGAAATAGAAACCAGAAAAGCTATACAGTCGGGTAATGATGAATTTACCATGGCATACAGTATTATTTATCTGGGTCTCAAAGGAGAAAATATGACACTAGATAATGTCACACATACCCTCTGACCCGATTTACCGGATAATGGAAAAGAGCTATTTGACCAAGCTATAGCTGATATTGAATTTTATCGCCTTAATTTTAATAATGCATTTTGGTCTAATATAGAGCAGCAATGCTCAGTGATTATTAAAAATGCAAAGAAGTCATGATTTATCACACGCGAACAGAGCATGAAGCTGAGATTTCTTTTTTCGTGAGAAGCACTACTTCCATTTTCTGAAATACCAGAAGAGACTATCTCCTTTCGACAATCATGACCTCCGCAACTATTTGTTGATAAAAATACACTTCTCCAATGGACGATAATTGAATGAGGAAAAAGTGCACAGTAATTTATTTTACTAGAAAATAAAAGAGAGTATACTTCATGTATGATTGTTTCCGACCCAAAAATTCTTCAAATACTGCGTGATGCGGGTAAAATCCATCGCGAGATTATTGATGAGCTTTTTGCGTCAGGATTGCTCGCAGAAGGGCACACAGGACTCGAAGTCGAGAATTGGATTATAGAAGCACAAAATAAGAGGGGAGTGGAGTCAGCTTTTCTGGGACAGTATGGCTATCCAGCCAATATCATCCTCTCGGTCAATGATGTCGTCGTCCATGGCGTGCCGATGGATATACCGTTTGAATCAGGTGATGTATTAAAAGTTGATTATGGGATTCGTTATCAGGGATACCTGACCGATGCTGCAACGACGATAATTATCGGAGAACCACGAAATGCACGACATGTTCGCTGTATCGAAGTCGCACGCGAGGCTCTTCTAGCCGGTATGAAACAAGCAATCGCTGGGAATTTCGTCGGAGATATCAGTGCGGCTATCGAGACGACAGTCGTCGGTGGAGGATTTCAAATCATCCGTGAACTGACAGGACATGGACTCGGCACGCAGATTCATGAAAAACCAGATATCTATAACTTCGGACGAGCAGGAAAAGGGGAGAGACTCAAATCAGGGCTCTACATTGCTATCGAGCCGATTGTCGGATTCTCTACCGGTAAAATATTTGATACAGGGAAACACGCTATCTGCATGGATGATGGTAATATCGGAGTCCAGGAAGAACACTGTGGGATTGTGACAGAAGAGGGCTTTGAGGTTATTGTATAGTCTCTTTATTTCCTCACAATCATTCGTGTCGTGACAGCACCGACGAGGAATGCCATACAGACCTGAGTCGTGGTGATGATACTCGCGAATTCGAGAGGTCCTACTGCCATCCGTTTTGACATGATACCGTAGAGTGCCCAGATGACGACGAGCGTGAAAAATACATCTCGGTATTTCAGGAGTATTGTGGTGCCGAGGAGTGTCGCGACGACCACGAGGATATTCGTCCATTCGATAGGTGAGAGTCCCCATCCTCCCCATTGGATACTGACGGTCCAGGCTGCGATATTGGCAATGGTTGCCACTGATATCCACCCGAGATAGATACTAAAGGCAGGGAAGGTGATGTATCGGTCATTCCAGGTGAGCGCGGTCGCATTCTTCCTGATCTCGATGTGAATCCGTATGAGTGTCGCGAGGAGTCCGAGCATCACGAGAACTGAGAGAGTGATGTATTGGTATTGCCATGCGAGGATCCAGAGACCATTGAGCAGACATGAGAGAGCGTAGAGGAAGCCTATATTTTTATCAACGAGTTTATTTTTCTTTTCTTTACCACGGAAATAATTAATCAGAGGAATGATGGTGAATATCAGGAGGAGGGTATAGATGACACTCCAGATAGAGAAAGTGAAACCTATTGGAGTAAATGGATTTCCATATTTTTCTGACAAACCTTCTGTCGTGATACCACCGAGGGGGAGGGTGATAGAGAGAGCATTGAGTGTCACCATAAATATATAGGCGACGATATTGAGGAGAGGGAATTTCATACACAGATGATAGTCATAAAAAGGGGAATGCAATGAATTCCATCCCTGATACTTGATTCGTTTTGTTACTTTTTATGAAAAAAGTAACCAAAATCACCGGGAACGAACAAACTCGCTCTCCTCCTCAGCAGCTTATTTCTCTCTGCATGACGCTCAGACAGTGTTCGTTCC
>CAYQWU010000025.1:4189-9440 GCA_964421335.1 uncultured Candidatus Peribacteria bacterium | reverse complement strand
ATAGTTATAATCCCCTCACTTATTTAAAAATTATAGTATGGTACGCGTCAAACGAGGTCTCATGACCAAAAAACGACATAAGAAAGTTCTCGCTCTTGCAAAAGGATACCGAGGAGTTCGTTCAAGTGCATTTAAGCATGCAAAGACAGCTACGATGAAAGCAGGTCTCAACGCCTACAAAGATCGTCGTAGGAAGAAGAGAGATTTCCGCAAGCTCTGGACTATCCGTCTCAATGCTGCTGTCCGCCCTCTCGGTCTGACATATTCACGATTTATCAACAGCATGTACATCAAGCATGTAAAATTGAACCGTAAAGTTCTCTCAAATCTCGCTATCTCAAATCCTACCATCTTTGCTGATGTTGTGAACTTCGTGAAATAAATCTTCTCACAAAAAACAAATACCTCCTCGTGGGGTATTTTTTTTGTGAAATAGAGTAGCGCTCAAAATTATCACTTCATATCAGTACCTCCTCTCCCCTGATCACAGCTTCTGGGCTCGAGCTCTCGGTCGGAGTCATTGTCGCTACTATCCGACATGCAGTGAATACGGAAGAGAGTGCTTCGAAAAGTTCTGATTTTTCTCTGCCATGAAGCTCACTGTCTGGCGGATAATTCGATGCAATCCTTGGTCAAAAGGTGGACTCGATCCCGTACCAGACATCGAACAGCCAAAATGCAACCACAAACACTCGAAAAAATAGAAGAGTAGACTATACTCAGTCTATGTTTGATACTATTCAATTACTCGATATACACCTTCTCGAAATTATTCGGAATTTTTTTGTGATAGATGCTGTATGGTTTCATTGGATAGTACTCCTCGTCGCAGATAGTCAGCCAATACTCTTCAGTCTCTTCCTCATGGGACTATGGTTCTATGGAGTATCTCTCAAAAATACTGGACCAAAACATGTCGCGCTCGATCTCTTCTGGCATGTATTGGGAGCCTTTGCGATTTACTGGGTTATCAATCAGGTACTCCCTGTGAGACCCCGTCCAGAAACTGTGACAAGCCTCCCACCTCTCGTGAATCACCTCCCTGATAATTCATTTCCCTCTGGACATGCGATGTTCTGGTGAGCAAGCTGGTGGGCACTCCATGTACTCCTGGGCCGTCCACGAGTGACCCTCACATTTTTCATCCTCGGCTTTCTCACTTGTCTGACCCGTATCATAGCAGGAATTCACTATCCAGGTGATATCATCGTCGGATTTTTCCTCGGATGGGGCATCACTGAGATGCTTCTCCGTCTTCCCCATGGTCGCACATACCGCCAATACGCTCAGGACATGCCAATTCGTCTCGCACGATATTTTTCACTCTAACAACTATGAAAAAAATCGTTCTCTTCTTCCTCGCACTCATACCTCTCTCGTACGCTGCAACGCCTCTCGAAGCGAGCATAGCTGATACACTCGCCAGCTACGATATCATCGTCAATAATGCTCGCAATCCTGCCCAATATCGCCTCGGAGATACTATCACTCGTGCAGAAGCCGTATGAGTAGCGCTACGGGTCGGAGATATCGCACTGCCTGAGAAGTATTTCTGTAGGAATTATTTCCGAGATGTCGCGTACAATCCTGTGAATAACTGGATCTGTCGAGCGATTGAGATAGCCTCTGACAACAGTATCATCTCTCGTGAAAATGCGAATGCCAGACCAAGTACCCCCATCTCTCGTATCGAAGCACTCGCTATCACGATGCGTGCAGGGAAAGTACCGTATGCGAAAAATGTCAGTCGTGCGAATTATCCCGCAGATATGCCCCAGTGGCAGATAGATATCCTCGAGGGAGCCCTCCAATATCGTATTATTTCCTCAACGAGAAATTTCGGCCCTGATATGCTCGCTACTCGCATCGATGTCTTTGGGATGATCTACAATATGCGTTTCGCGGGGACAAAGATGGAATACATCACTGATGTGAGTACCGCTCCTCCTCTCGCATCTGCACCAGAATGAGGAAATATCATCGTCACCATACCTGGAAACCCTCATGCAGAACCAGAAGCGACAACACCTACAATCCCCAAGAATGCACTCGCCTGATTCGCCGTCTCCCTCTCAAAGGATATAAAAACAGATGCACCATTTGATATCATAGTAAAAGCGCTCGATGCATCTGGCGCGACGCTCACAAACTATACTGGAACAGTGTATTTCGACCTCATCGTCGGAGCCTATAGTGATATATCTGCTATCGCTATCGATGATGGGTATACATTTACCCTCGCGGACAAATGAGTCCTCACAGTCAAGAATGTCATCATAAAAAAAGCAGGCTCCTACGAGCTCGATGTCTATGAGATCGCGAGTGGCGCAGATATCGTGAAACCATTTTTTATCACTGTTGTGGGTCCTCCGGTGACTCTCGTGACAACCCCAGATACCTCGCAGAAGATCACTGCTATCAGTGTGACGGCTCCAAAAGATGCCGTGATAAATGCTCCATTTGATATGACTGTATCCATCATGAATAGTGCTGGGCAGGTCATCACCAACTATACTGGCACTATCTACTTTGGGACGAATAATCTCGAGGTTGATGTAGTCTTTCCTCTGAAATCGTATACATTCACCGCAGCCGATAAATGAAAAAAGGTCTTCTCTGGATTTAAGCTCAAGCAACTCGGGAATTATGAACTCCTCGTCTACGAGGTCGACACGATACCAAATGGTACGAAACAAACTGTAAAAATAACTGCGAAAGCCGCTACAAACTAATTATGCTCGAATCCTTCTACGGCTATATCTTTCAACTCTTTCAGGGAATTGATTATACTGCCCTCTTCGTCATGATGCTCATCGAGTCATCCATGATACCCTTCCCTTCTGAGATTCCCCTCCTCGCTATCGGTATCAATGCAGCAAAAGGCACGATGAATCCAGTTGTAGGACTCGCGATATCACTCATTGCTATATTTATCGGTGCGAGTGTGAACTATGCCCTCTGACGGTATGTGTGAGATGCTTTTTTTGAAAAGTATGGGAAATACCTCCTGATAAAGAAACATGCGTACCACGAAGCAAAAAAACTGTATGCCAAGGATGCAAATTTCTATACATTCTATGGTCGACTCATACCACTCGTACGACAGCTCATGTCACTCCCCGCTGGCATGGTGCGTATGCCATTCTGGAAATTCATGTCGCTGACGCTCGCTGGTTCATGCATATGGCATAGCATAGTGATATCTCTCGGCTATTTCATCGGAGATAACTCTGCGCTTATCAGCAACTATATAACGGGTATCACTCTGGCTATCGTAGTCGCTGGTATCGTCTATTTCTGACTCAAACACCGGAAATTACTAAAAAAAATGATGCAATAATTGAAATAATCCGAGCGCTATGGCCATACTCACTATCATGTAAATACTGCCGGTGACGGCATGTGGTCACCAGATAAAGACAGGATCAGCGCCGACTAATCGCCCAACTACTCTCTCCCCTGCAAAGAGTCGTAAGTGATAGCGGAGGATGGCTACGAGGAGCATCAGCATGAGTATGAGTGTCAATCCAGTGAAGAGGAGGAGAGCGACCCATATATCTCGTATTTCATTGAGTGATTCTTCGAATTTCTCGAGGCGGAGATGGAGACTCTCTATATCCACGCCTCCCTCGAAGAGGTCACGAAATTCACCAATCCTTTTCCAGAAAATATCAGTATCAACGCCCTGAAGAGGTACGACGAGAATATCGGGAAGTGGATTCTCCCCTGCGAGGACTGCGAGGATGCCAGGATTACGCTGAATCTCGCGATCAAGGGCTTGTTCGCGAGTGATATACTCGAGTGGTTGTCTGAGTCCCGCTGAGACGAGGCTCTCTGCGAAATCTTTGACTCGTTGGCTCTCAAATGTGTAGACAGGGTTCAGAGCAAGTGGATAGGTAAAAGTCGTCTCTATGCGCGTTTTTTCTTGCGTGAGAAAAGAAAGCATCGATACACCAGTCAGACAGGTGAGGAGAAGAAGTGAGAAAACAAATACAACTGCCCCGGATGCATAGGGCATACGGCTCATATGGTGCCAGGAAGTGCGGAAGAGGAATTTGAACATAAACTATTATCACGATAATTATTTTCGCAGAAAATACAAACAATGCCCCTCATGAGGGGCATTGTTATTTTGTGAAAATGCGTTGCAATTACTGAGCGTCGACAGTGACATAGGTCGACCGAGTTCTCTTACCGTCAAATCGTGTGCGTCCTTTTTCATAGAATCGTACGACACCAGTGATGACAGCCTGGAGAGTGAAGTCTTTTCCTTGGATAACGCCAACACCTGGGAAGATCTTATTTCCTTTTTGTCGGACGATGATATTCCCTGGGATAACAGAAGTACCTGCGTAGACTTTTACTCCTCGGCGTTTTGCCTGGGAATCACGACCATTTTTGGTAGAGGATACTGCTTTCTTATGAGCCATAGTGAGATATTAGTGAAGTGAGAGAGGAACTAGTTATTATTGTTATTACTGGTGCGAGCAAATCGTGCATTCACTTTATTTGCTTCAGCATTTTTGTAGACATCGAGTTTCTTTTTAAATGCATTTCCTGTTTCCTGAGATGCTTCGATGAGTTCTGTTGCGAGTGCCTGAGCAAATGGTGTACCCTTGCGAGCCTGTGCTGATTCTTTGATCCATTTAGAAGCGAGGAAAAACTGTCTCTTTGGCATGACATCACCAGGAACCTGGAATATCGCACCTCCGATTCGTTTTGGTCGGACTTCGACGCGTGGCATGATGTTTTCAAATGCTTTATCCATGATAGCATCTGGATCCTTGTTTCCGCGTTCGCGGACGATATCAAGTGCATCCTCGAGGAGATTGCGAGCGAGGTGTTTCTTCCCGCCTTGCATGATATAATTGATGAACTTTTGTTTCTGAGTAATCATAGGAATAAATATTATTTTTTAGGTCGTTTAGCACCATACTGACTGCGTGACTGTTTGCGGTCAGCTACGCCCTGAGTATCGAGAACACCACGAACGATATGATATCGTACACCCGGGAGGTCTTTCGCACGACCACCACGGATCATGACAACTGAATGCTCCTGGAGGTTGTGACCTTCACCACCGATGTAGGCGATGACTTCGTAGCCATTCGTGAGACGGACTTTTGCGACTTTACGGAGAGCCGAGTTAGGCTTCTTTGGCGTCATGGTGTAGACCTTTGTACAGACACCTCTCTTCTGTGGAGATGCGAGCTCGATATCGACTCGTTTGAGGTTGTTTCGGATTTGCATC
>CAYQWU010000025.1:0-4179 GCA_964421335.1 uncultured Candidatus Peribacteria bacterium | reverse complement strand
AGATTTGCTCTTGCGGACTTTCGTCACACGAGGTTTGCGGATGAGTTGTTGGATTGTAGGCATAGTGTGGAGGAGGTAATATTATCGTTTAGACCATTGAATTCTCTTACGAGCCTTGTGAAGACCTGGTTTCTTTCGTTCTACCTTGCGAGCGTCACGAGTGAGAAGTCCCTCTTCACGAAGTGCTGATTTGAATGATTCATCGATGATGACAAGTGCGCGTGAGATACCGTGAGCGATAGCCTGTGCCTGAGCACTCTCTCCTGAGCCAGAAACTGTGACAGAGAAGTGATAGTCACCATTTCCTGCGACCTTGATCGGTGCATGGACGACAGAGAGGAGGTCACCACGAGTGACATATTCCTTGAGTGGGCGACCATTGATCTCAGACTCACCCTTTCCTGCGAAGAGGCGGACTTGAGCAGATGCAGTTTTTCGGCGACCGATAGCGTAAGTGTATTTCATAAATTATATATTATGCGAGAGTAAGTATTTCTGGAGTCTGTGCTTCATGGCTATGTTCAGATCCTTGGAATTGTTTCATGCGTGAGAGCATGGTATCACGGTGGCTGTTCTTTGGGAGCATACCTGATACTGCGAGTTTGAGTGGTTCGTATGGTTTCTTGCTGCGGAGATCAGCGAGGCTCGTCGTTGTGAGACCGCCCATATACTGAGAATGCGTGTAGTATTTCTTCTGAGATTCTTTACGACCAGTTGTTTTGATCTTATCGATATTGGTGACGATGACATAGTCACCTCCGTCTATATGAGCAGAGTAAGTCGCTTTTGTCTTGCCAGAGAGTTTCTGAGCAATAACTGTTGCGAGACGACCGAGGGTCAGACCATTGCCATCAATGATATACCATTTGCGTTCGATGTTGTTTGGGAAAAGTGTTTTCATAAAAAGAGGAACTGAGAAGAGAGTATGAAGCGATGAGTTCGAGAGTGACGAGGAGACTCGCATCACCAACACGGTATTTGAGTGGTGTGACTCGAGTGAAACCAGATGTTTTCTTGGTGTTTTTTGCGAAATCCATAGCAGCACGAGAAGCAGCCTCTGTGTAGAGTGAAGCCTGGAGTGCACGAATAGTATTCATCGTATTTTTCTCCTGAGCTACTCGGATGAGTCCGTGAACAAGAGGTGTGACTGCGCTAGCCCTCTTCTGAGTTGTTGCGATACTCCCGTGAACGAAGAGGCTTCATGCCAAATTTCGGAGAACTGCATCACGATGATTTGCATCTCGTCAGTTCATTTTCAGATTTTTTTTAGATCGGTGTCGCATATGAATTTAAAGTAAGTTTGTAAGTGGAATAGTGATATATTAATCGTCTCCGAGAAGTTTCTTGCTCTGAGTTCCGAGAGCTGCACGGACTTCGTCCATAGCTTTTTTCCCGAAACCTTTGATAGAACTGAGTTTTGCTTCTGTGCATTTCTCGAGCTGTTCGACAGAGAGGATATTTCCATTGACGAGAGCGTTGAGTGTACGAGGAGAGAGTCCGAGGAAATCAATGTGTGTGAAGTTCTCACGGTGTTCTGTTGCCTGAGCATCTTTCTTTTCTTTTTCACGGAGAGAACGGACATCACCCATAAATTCGTTTTCGACCATGACTTCTGTATCACAGAAGATGTCAAAGTATGAACGAAGCATCTGAGCACCGAACTTGAGTGCACTCTCTGGAGTGATAGAACCATTGGTCTTCACTGTGAGAGCGAGGTGATCGAGGTCTGTCATATCTCCGTATCGTTCACTTCTGACTTCTGTGCTGACATTGATGACAGGAGAGAAGCTCGCGTCAACCACGAGGATCATGACATCGTCATCTTCTTTTTTGAGTGTTTCGATTGATTTGTAGCCGACATTTTTCTCAACACGGATCTGCATATCGAGCTCGAATCCGTCACGGTCGATCTCTGTGATGTAGAGGTCTTTGTTGAGGATTTCTACTCCACCACCAGTCTTGATATCTGCTGCTGTGACTTTTCCTGCTTTATTTTTCTTGAGAGAAATCCATGTGACACCTGTGTCTGATTTATCGAGAACGAGGCTCTTGAGATTGAGCATGATATCGAGCACACTCTCGTGAAGACCAGGAAGTGTGGTGTATTCATGAGAAACTCCTTCTATCTTGATACCGGTGACACGAGTACCTGGAATCGAAGAGATGATAGAACGACGCAGAGCGTGTCCGAGAGTCATCCCGTACCCTCGTGGGAGAGGTGCGATATCAAAAACAGATTCCTGTGAAAAATCCTCCTGAGCAATACGATGCTCTGTCACTTTTGGGAGGCCGATGATAGTGTGGAGGATGTGCATAGGAGAAAAATAGGAAGTAAAAAAACTACTACTTTGTGATTATTTTGAATAAAACTCGATAATCTTTTTCATATCAATACTCTGGTCATAATCAGGCGTCTCAGGGAGTCGAGTGATAGTGATTTTGAATGATTTTGGATCTGCGTCTATCCAGTCTACACCAGATACTTTTCCTGCTTTGTTATTCTTGAGGAATTCTTCTGACTCGACCTGGAGTGTGCGGTAGAGTGGTGTATCCTTGAGCTTCTCGCGAACCTCGATGACATCACCGACTGAGATCTGGTATGATGGGATATCTACTTTCTTACCATTGACGATAAAATGTGCGTGGCTGACAAACTGACGAGCCTGCATGATAGTCCGTGCGAAATTAGCTCGGAGAACAGCGACATCGAGACGAGTCTCGAGAAGCCTCTGCATGTTTTCGAGTGTATTTCCCTGAAGGCGAGATGCTTTCTTGAAGTAGTTTGAAAACTGTTTCTCAGAAACACCGAACATACGCTTGGTAGATTGTTTTGCTCGGAGTTGCTGACCGTAGAGGCCCATACGACCGACATTTTTACCGAGGAGCTTTCGCTTTGAATCAGTTTGAGCATATTTCTCAGTTCCGAAGAGGTTTTTACCTTCTCGACGACAGAGTTTATTTTTAGGACCAGTATAACGCATAATAGATAAAGTGGAGAATTAGAGTTTACGGATTTTCTTTTTCTTTGTACCGTTGTATGGTACAGGAGTCTCATCAACTATAGAATCAATCTCGACACCAGCAGCGACTATTGCACGGAGTGCATTATCACGACCAGAACCGACACCAGAGACACAGACATGAGCGCGTTTGACACCGTAGAGACGGATGGCTTCTTCGAGACATTTTTCCATAGCCATAGATGCAGCGTAGGGAGTTGCTTCACGAGCACCCTTGAACCCAGCTCGACCACCACTATGCCATGTGAGGACATTTCAGTCAGTATCAGAGACACTCACATGAGTATTGTTGTAGAGAGCAGCAACATGGATGACGCCCTGTTCGACAGTGCGTTTTGTTTTCTTATTTCGACGAAGTGTTTGAGCCATAGTAGAGAAGTTTTAGAGTGTGAGTGATGGATTATTTCGCAGCTACTTTCTTGTTTGCGACGGTTGCTTTCTTGCCTCGTTTGGTACGAGCGTTTGTCTTTGTTCGCTGTCCACGAACTGGGAGATTTGCTTTGTGACGGACACCACGGTAGCAGTTCATATCTGAGAGAGCTTTGATATTTCCTGTGATCTCTCGTCGGAGATCTCACTCAAGAGTATGATTCTTCAGTTCATCACGGACGACACCGAGCTCTTCTTCTGAGAGAGTCTCGACTTTACGACTTGCGTCGATCTTACAGGCCGTGAGGATTTTCTTTGATCTCGTCGGACCGACACCATAGATAGAAGTGAGAGCGACCCAGAGGTGTTTATGATTGGGGATATTTACCCCGGAAATGCGTACCATATAGAAGTATAGAAATAGTAATTAACCTTGACGCTGATTAAATCGTCGATTTTTCTTATTGACGATGCGGACATACCGTCGGGTATGACTCTTGTTCCAACGAACGACGATAACATCGTTGCGAGGATCTCGTTTTTTTATTGACGGACGAACTTTCATACAGGCTGATGATTAGTATTAACATTGTGTCGGTAAGTGATACGGCCTTTTTCGAGATCATAGGGCGTCAGCTCGATATCTACTTTATCACCGTTGATGAGAGAGATATTACACTTACGCATATGTCCAGAAACATGCCCAAATACGACCATACCATTGTCTCCGAGATCCTGACCCGAGAGAGAATTTATCTGAACACGATAACTCCCGTTGGGGAGCGACTCG
>CAYQWU010000024.1:6989-9999 GCA_964421335.1 uncultured Candidatus Peribacteria bacterium | reverse complement strand
TTCGCATATTGTTGACCAACTATTTGGCTAAAATCTACGAGCTCATGTGGTATTCTCTTCGCGATGTCATCAATAGAAGAGGTCGGTTGGATAGTCATGGGTGCATTTCCTGAAAGCATCCGAACTATCTCTGCAATATTTTTCGCAGGGATGATATCTACGCCAGGTATGAGCGCTGCTTCAATAGCATTTTCTTCTGGTACTATCACTCGTTTGTATCATTTTTCTTTTGCAAATATTACTGTTGGCAAAACTGCCTGCACTGAGCGGACGGCTCCATCGAGAGCCAGCTCTCAGACAACCAGTGTTTCACTCAGAATATCCTGAGAGATATTGCATTCCTCGAGGAGGATTCAGAGAGCGATAGGGAGATCAAAACTTGGCCCAGTTTTCTTGATATCAGCTGGTGCGAGGTTGACGGTAATTTTTGTTCGGGGAAATGGAAGGTCAGAATTCTTGATAGCGCTACGAACTCTTTCTCGACTCTCCTGGATTGCGGTATCTGGGAGTCCGACAATGATAAAAGCAGGCATTCCGTTATGGATATCGACCTCGACTTCCACGAGCTGACCATCGAGTCATGAGACCACGACAGAATATATTTTTGCAATCATAGAATGATTCTATCCTTTCTCGGGTAATTGCAAAATTATGCAGCGAGAGCAACTTCATCAAATTCCACTTGAACCTCTCGAAGTATATTTTTAGCTTCTTCTATACTACCGATATCCCTATTCTGTGAGACAAGTGATTGACCTACTGAAAAAAGTATAACTCTCTGGGGCTTTCCCATGATTCCTCACATATCGAGAGCAGCTTTTTCTAGAAGCATGAGATTTGCTCCGAGAGCAATTACATCCTCCATCTCTTGCGTGCTTGAGACACTAAGGGTATCAAAAAGAGGAAGAACATTTTTGCCTGTATAATGTTCAATAAGTTGAGCAAACTTCTCAAAGAGCGGGACTTCGAAAGCATGATATGCACAGTTTTTATCCTTTCCAAGAGTACGCTTTGTCCGTCCTTCAATAGCTCATTCCACAAGAGCTCGGGCTTCAATTTTGACACCGAGTTTTTCTTCAATTATTTGGGTTGACCCCTCGGATAAATGACTAAATCCTGGAATCTCATAGGCATTTCCAGTTACTGCATCTTGTCTCAAGTGGCCCACTTCGTGGTGTATCGTTTTTCAATCCTCCCGGTTTGTGCGTAAAAGATTAAAGAGGTTATAAAAAACAGTATCAGAAATTCCTGGCGTAACATATGCCATAACTCATGGTGGAGCAACGACAAACTCAACTCTTTTTCAGTACTTATTAGCAATTGATTGTACTCCCCTCGCTCATTCACTAATTTGATTGTTTGTTCATTCAAAATAATCAGAAATTTCTTCGGAACTTCTTCCTCTCGAGAGAAAATCCTTTCTCTCCATACGCCCTAAAAAATTTCTTGAATCAAAACCAGATTCTTCTGCAAATGTCTCAGCTAAATTCACCATAAGTAAGAATTAATAACTCTTACCGTGGTATTTTAATGATATTTTTATTTTGACAAGTAAAATTATTGAGTTTGAATAAATTCCTTCTCTTTTCTTTTTTATCTCTTATTTTTTATCTCTTACTATACCCAACCGAGAGCGTAAATAGCTCCAAAAACGATGAAAACAATTCCGAGTAATTTCAGCGCTGTGACAGTGCCTCCGATACCGAAAAATTTCTCAGCCCAGACCCATGATCCGACAAATTCGTATGTCGGACGAATATACTTCAGGATAACTACTCCGAGACCAATAACCAGGAGACCAATAAGGAAATTCATAAGAAAAAATTAAGAAACTCTCTGAAGTATACGCGGTGTAGATTTTTTACTCGTTATTCGTAATTGACGAATTCGTAATTTTTAAAATGATTTATATCAGATACCCCTCACAGTGAGGATAGTATCATCACCTATTTTATGACGGATGTTCTTGATATGAGTATCTATGGTTCTATCGTAGAGAAAATTCGCATAGCCCATTATCTCTCGCATGAGGTCTTCTCGAGAGACGACTTTTCACTCGTGAGCAATGATGTATTTGAGAAGCTGAAATTCAGATTTTGTGAGAAGTGCCTCACGATTTCAACGGACAACTTTGAGATCAGATTCGACGAGCCGGAGATCGCGATAGATCAGACCTTCCCTACCTGCCTGAGAAGTACCGCGACGGAGGACTGCCTTGATACGCATGACGACTTCTTTTGGACTAAAGGGCTTGCCAATATAATCATCAGCCTCAAATTCAAAAGATGTAGAAATATTATTCTGATTATCACGAGCAGAGAGCATGAGAACAGGGACACTGGATTCAGCTCGCAGTGAACGAAGGATGGTGAGACCGTCCTGACCCGGTAGATTGATATCGAGTACGACGGCATCCGGTTTTAATTCTCGGAAAACTCCCAAAGCCTCATCCCCTCGCATACAGGTATGCACTTCAAATTCAGACTGCTCGAGATAGAGTATGAGCGAATCGACGATTCACTGATCATCGTCGATGAGGAGGATAGATATTTTTTTCGGTGACATATGAACTAGTATATGGAGACTGGAGAGAAGTACAAGATTGTGATTTTTATCCAATCAGCCCTAGAATTTTCTGAATGGATCATATAATGGGCAAAATAATTACCACCCTATGTGCTGAATCGTTGCTACAATTGGCAAAAACAATCCTGAACCTATCCTCTACGCAGGACTCAAAAACCTCGAATACAGAGGCTATGATTCCGCTGGATTTGTGACGGTAGAAAAAGACGGGTCAACACGACTCATCAGGGAAATAGGTGAAGTGAGCAATCTACTTCCGCACATACAACAGACGACGACGGCCTCTGTCGGAATCGGACATACCAGGTGGGCGACACATGGTGGCGTCACACGAGAGAATACACATCCACATCATTCGATGAATAAGAAAATATACCTCGTACATAATGGTATAATAGAGAACTACAAAACCCTCTCCGAAAAA
>CAYQWU010000024.1:0-6889 GCA_964421335.1 uncultured Candidatus Peribacteria bacterium | reverse complement strand
ATCATGGTAGCGAGCGATCCTCATGCATTCCCAGAGTGAGATCCTGCCGTCATACAGATGGAAGACGGTGAACTCGCGACACTCAATCAAGACGGGACATACACGCTCGAATCCATGGGTGGAGAAGTGATAAATCGTGAAGCACAGAAGCTCGAAATATTTCAAGAAACCAACGATACGAGTAATTATGCTCACTCCATGCTCGGAGAAATCATGGAACAGTGAGAAGTCATCGAAAATACTATTCGAGGAAGAATCAATTTTGAAACCGAACAAGTGACACTCTGAGGAATAAAGGCAATCATGCCCGAGCTCCTCTCAAAAAGAGAAATCATCATCGTCGCATGTGGTACGAGTTATTATGCTGGTCTCGTAGGGAAAAATTTTCTCCAAGAAATCGGTGGCATACCGTGTCGAGTAGAGATAGCGAGCGAATTCCGCTATAGTAAACAATTCTGGAACAAGGATGCAGCACTCCTCGTCATCTCACAATCAGGCGAGACAGCCGATACACTCGCAGCACTCCGTGAAGCAAAGCATAGAGGTATTCTCACGCTCTGAATAGTTAATGTTCCTGGATCAACTATTGCTCAAGAAACTGATGCGGGCATTTTTACCCACGCAGGAAAAGAAGTAGGAGTCGCCTCAACAAAAGCATTTACAGCACAAATCACTGCCCTCCTCATGATGGCAATAGCCCTCGGCGAGAGAAAAGAACTCGATGTCCTCACAAAATCCAGAATACTCAAAGCATTCAGACTCATACCAGATCAGATCCGCACTATTCTCGGAAATACAGGAAACATCCAAGCACTTGCAGAAAAAATATCAACCTATGATCATTGCTTCTTTCTCGGGAGATACTACGAATACCCTATAGCCTGCGAAGGTTCTATCAAGCTCAAAGAAATCACCTATATACATTCAGAAGCCTACCCGGCAGGAGAACTCAAACATGGACCACTCGCCCTCATTAGTGAGAAATTCCCAAGTATTGTGCTCAATCCGACCGATGCACTCTACGATAAAACTGCTTCTGCAATTCATGAAGTAGAGGCACGAAAATGACCAGTGTATACCATTGGAAACAAAGAGGATTCGACAATACAAATCCCAGAAACAATAGATATTCTCTACCCCTTTCTGACCGTCATCCCCTGCCAGCTCATCGCCTATTACACTGCTCTGAAGCTCTGACGAAATATCGATAAACCTCGTAATCTCGCAAAAAGTGTCACAGTAGAATAATTCAAAAAAAGTAATATAGTACTCTCATGATTTCTCTCCTCATTGGCACACTCGAGCTCATCGAAGGCACTGACATCACTCTCCTCACTGGTGGAGTGGGGTATACTGTGACGGTACAATCAAAAACTATTGGCACGAAGAGTCTCGGGGATGAGCTCAAGCTCTGGATATACCACCATCAGACAGAGGCATGATCTCGTCTCATAGGATTTGAAACCAATGAAGATAAACGAATATTTAGCAAGCTCCTCTCTGTCAATGGGCTCGGACCAAAGTGAGCCATAGCGCTACTAGAGCTCGGACAAAACGAGGTCATGCAAGCAATAGCCAGTGGAGAATCAAAGAGGCTCACTCAGGCAAGTGGTATCGGACCAAAACTTGCGAGCAAAATCATCGTAGAACTCCGCTGATCACTCGACACCGAAACATTGCAAAATATCACCGATGTACAGAAAAAAAATCAAAAAAATAAAGTCTACTCAGACATAGACCAATCCATCATCACCTCGCTCATCTGAATGGGGTATGAGAGAAAATCAGTCGAAAATCTCATCGAACAAGTACCAGAAAACCTCACCGGAATAGGAGACAGAACCATCTGGTGCATCCGTAATCTTCATCAGAGATAATTCACATGAAGATACTACTTTTTACTGCCTCTGGAGCTGAGAATCTCGGAGATGAGCTCATCACACTCACAGAGATACAGCATCTGCAAAAGCAATACCTCAACTGCCATATAACAGTTTTTTCGCATGATGTGTTCCGTACACGGAGATTCCTACTTTCTCAAAATGCCTCACAAGAACATATCACTCTCCAGGAATATTTCCCAAATGCGATAAAAAAAAGACCTCTCAGAAATATCCGACTACTCTGGCAAACAATCATAGCCATCAAACAATGTCAGCATATCTATGTCGGTGGTGGATGATTGCTCTATGGAAAAAGTGAAGAAGGTCACTCACCCCTTTTCCTCTGGTCGATGCGCGCACGAATAGAAAAATTCTTCAGAAAGCCCATCACTTATCTCTCACTCGGTATCAGTGCCGGAATGAATGAACTCAAGCCTTTTGCACGAACACTCTTCGCGTGAACGACTATCACAGTGCGTGAAAATAAAAGCCAGGAAATTCTCTCTCAGTTGGGATTTCAATGAGAAGTACTTCCCGATCCAGTACTCTCCTATGTTCCTCAAAAATGAGACGCAAACAAAACTATCGGCATAGCACTCCGGAAATGATTCCTCCCAGATGAAGTCATCATAGAAATTATAAAAAAACTCATCAATCTCTGATATGAGATACTGCTTCTGCCTCATTCTCTCCATCCAACTGATGAGAATTCACACGATGGGTATTATCTGCAGAATTTTCTCCTTCCAGGTGTCTCAACAACACAGACAATAGAACAAACCCTCGAAGAATACAAAAAGTGCCATATAATTCTCTCGATGCGACTCCATAGTATGATACTCAGTGTCGACCACCATATACCATTTATAGGCATTAGCTACAGCAGAAAAACAGACTATCTCTTACAGGACTTGGACTGGAAATATTCTCATACGAGCGATACAAATTCTGCAGATATAATACGGGATATCCTCGAAATAGAGAAAAAATATCCAGAACTCGAGGAAAAACTCGCTCAGAAGCATCTCTCATACCAAACCCTCTACAACAATTCGTTTCCATGAAAATAACTCTCGAGACATTACCGGATTTCCTCTTCGATCTCAATCCAGGAGACAGGATTTTCCTCATCGGCAATCTCGGAGCTGGTAAGACGACTTTCGCACAGGCGCTCATCCGAAAATTTCTAAAAAACCCAGAAGCTTCCATAACCTCACCGACCTACACCTATTATCAGACCTATCCGAATAATCTGTATCATTTTGACCTCTACAGGGTAGAACATCCGGATGATATAATACGCATAGGAGCAGAAGAAATATTCGATAATCCAGAGAGTATCTGTATCATAGAATGGCCAGAGATACTGTGAGACAGTGTCACTCCAACGCATATCATCAGACTCTCAGAAACAGAAAAATGAAGAGAAATTTCTATTTCCAACTGTCAAGCAGGTGACATTGACAAGGCTGTATAGCTGGATACCATTTGCACACTAATTCCTCCCAATTATATGAAAAAAACAACACTTCTCAGCGTCTGTGCTACTGCTCTCCTCTTAGCATCGTGTGGTAAATCAAATACAGTTGATGAAAACGCGCCCATAACACCAGAAACATCTATAGAGAGCAAGGCTCAGGCAGCAAAAGTCTGTGCACCATTTATCAAATACCTCGAATGTTCACTCGATAAAGCTGCTCCGGCTCGTAAAGAAATTCATCAGAAAATCCTCGACGATACAAAGAGAAAAATAGAAAATGATACTCCAGCGAGCATCGCTCAGCAATGTGATACTTATGTCAAAGTCCTCAATGAAAATCCAGAAATAGCATTCAAGAACGGATGTAGCCTCGAAACAAAATAATGATGTCTGTGCCAGAAAAACATATTCCTGTTTTATACGGAGAGCTCATTGAGTCTCTCCATTTTTTTGATAAATGACAGAATATCATCATCGATGCAACTCTCGGACTCTGAGGTCATGCAAGTGGAGTCATCGAGAGACTGGGAAAATGAGATATATTTATCGGTCTCGATTGTGACGAGGATAATCTGAAATCATCAACTGCGAGACTCCTCACAGTCCTCTCAACGCAAAAAGACCAACCAACAGTCTATTGTATTCACAGCAACTTCAGTGGACTGAATGAAGTTCTCGAAAACATTGAGAACTATTCTCCCATAAACGAACTAAACAAAATAAAAGAACTAAACAAAATAACTTCAATCTATGCTGATCTGGGGGTCAGTAGTGTTCATTTTGATACAGCAGAACGATGATTTTCGTTCCGATTCGATGGACCACTCGATATGCGTCTCGATACGAGCGTCTGAATAACTGCAGCCGAGCTCGTCAACAGTCTCCCCTACGATAAAATGGCAGAAACATTTCGTATCTATGGGGATGAATCTCGAGCAGGATTTATCACAAAGAAAATAATCGAAGCACGAGAATTGAAACCATTTGAAACAACCAAAGAACTGGCAGAAGTCGTCACAAAAGCCTGGAAGGACTCACTTCCTCGGATATTCCAGGCACTTCGAATAGCTGTGAATGACGAATATGGTTCACTCAAAAAAATGCTCGAAACAGCTCATGATAAACTTGCGACTGGAGGAAGTATTTCTATAATCTCATTCCATTCGGGAGAAGATCGTATCGTGAAACATTTCTTCCGAGAAAAGTCCGAAGCCATCATAGATCCTATCACCGGACAAGATGTAACCCCCTGAACCCTAGAAATAGTCACCAGAAAACCTATCACTCCAGGAGAGACAGAGATAGAGAAAAATCCGAGAGCCAGAAGTGCTCTCCTGCGAGTCGCAAAGAAAAAATAATATGAACAAATACTTCCTCTACACACATCTCCAGAAAACTTTTCAATCCATCCGAAAGGAAACGCGTGAGCATATCTATCTCTCCTTTCACCGAGCGTACATGCTCTCACTTTTTCTCCTCATCGTGCTGGGGATTCTCTATGTCTGGACACTCAATGCCAGTGCAAATAGTGGATACCAGATGACAAGTGTGGAAGCTATACGGAGAGAAAAACTCCAGGAAAAACACTTCCTCCGTGCACAGATAGCAGAGCAAGAATCACGAGCTGAGCTGGATAAAAATGATGACCGCATGGTGGAAATACGACCAGAAAATATCAGCTATATCACTCTCGCCAAATAACATGCCAGAAACCCTCAAATACCTCATAGATGCTTTTGCAAAGCTTCCTGGCGTCGGTGAAAAAACAGCTATGAAACTCGCTTTTCATATTCTAACAAAGAAAAAAGAGCTCACACTCGAGCTCTCAGAAAAACTCATCAATGTCTACAAAAATATTGATACCTGCCCTCGATGCTGAGCATTGAAGGATATGAGTACACCCGAATGTAGTTATTGTAGCAATGACAAACGAGACCAGAATATCATCTGTATCGTGGAGGAATACGCTGATCTCCTCGCGATAGAACAAACTGGAGCCTACAAATGACTCTATCACATACTCTGAGGCTCACTCTCGCCACTCCATGGCCGTGGTCCACGAGATCTCTCATTTGAGACACTTTTTACGAGACTCTGAGGTATCAGCGAAGTTATCATAGCGACAAATCCCAACTTTGAAGGAGAGGCTACAGCCCTCTATCTCCGCGAACACCTTCCCACAAATATGAAAATGACTCGCCTCTCTCGTGGGTTGCCAAATGCTGGCTACATCGACTATGTCGACAGTCTCACACTGATGAACGCTCTCAAGGGAAGACAAGACTACATCTAGTTCAAGACAAAGTACAAAATACAAAAATGTTGGAAAGTTGCTTTACTAAAAAGAAAAGACCACTATTATCACAGCATTGTAAAAAATCCATTACTTTGTACTTTGTCTTCTGTCTTTTGTATTTGGTATGAGCTTGCCCTTAGAGAAACTCTTCTGATCAAACTGTCGAAAAAAACTCCTCGAAAAATTCTTCCTGGAGCATACTTTTAATCCAAAAAAGGACTTCTTCATCCGAGAGCTCTGTCGTGATATAGATGAGCAAATCAATGCTGTCCGTCGTGAACTCGAAAACCTCGAAAACCTCTGAATCCTGAAGTCCAGATGGGAAGAAAACACCAAACATTATTCTCTCAACCTCAGCTGCGATATACTCCCCGACCTCCAGATGATATTTGGTAAATGCTTCGACGCACTCGGCAAGCTCAATGAATATTTCCGTGGCAAGCACAATCTCTCTCTCCTCGTCGTGGGTGGTGGTCTCGAGGACATGACCCGTGAATCGACAAATAATCTCATCGATATCCTGGTCATCGGTGATATAGACAAGGATAATTTCAATCTCTTCCTCACGAAACACTTCTTTGGTCGCAAGATAAAATACGCCGTCATAACTGAAAAAGAATTCACAGAGAGGATGAAATTCGGTGACAAACTCATCGGCAGAATATTGAATCAACCAGGAAATGTCATACTCAAAGACTCTCTCGGTCTCAAGGATATAAAGAAATAATTTTGCAGAAAATTAAAACTGTCTATAATATCCCTATCACCTCCCAACCTATGCCGTGACTGTGAACTACATGCTAATCGTTTAGAGAACTTTGACTAAAGCTCTCACCTTTCGGTGAGATTTTTTTTACCTCAATACTTATGAAAAAATATATCTTACCTATTCTCATCATTACTTCCCTCCTCCTCAGTGCTTGTAGTATTGATGAAAATATTAAAACAAAAGATAATGACGAGGTTAGTATAAATCTAAAAAATATAACATATAGCAAAATATCAACAGATGCAAGATTACTAAAATGCATTTGATTATACAATTCATCTCTGGCTATATTTGAAGAAGCATGAAAAAGTAGTGGAACAATTTCAGATAACTCAGAAAATTTTGAGATGACAATATTAGATAATGATATAACAATGTTTTGAGCAAATTTCTCTATACTTGAAAACTCTGATAATGTTCTTATATGAATGAGAAAATATGATAATAGCTGACTTACAGAG
>CAYQWU010000023.1:6124-10004 GCA_964421335.1 uncultured Candidatus Peribacteria bacterium | reverse complement strand
GATTTTCTTCATTGTAAAACCGCGATTTTGGGCGAGTTGCAGACCATCGGTCCATTCTTCCTCGGATGCTTGTTTGTAGAGCCATGCGCGACCATCAGACTTGAGGAGTGGCTTGATCCAGGTGAAGAGATCATCGATGTAGGCAGTAGCGCGCGTGACGATGAGGTCGAAATGGTCGCTCGTCGTCGGAGTTCCATCCATGAACATGATACCATTTTTATTGTGTTTTCTCTCTTCTTTCATATTCGGAGCCCGCATATCCTCTACTCTCCCCCACTGTGCTGTCACATTTGTGAGCTCGAGTGAGAGGACGAATTCTCGGATACAATCAATTTTTTTTCGTGTTGCATCGAGGAGGGTGAAGTGAATCTCGGGAAACATGATAGCTAACGGCAATCCTGGAAATCCTCCCCCTGTTCCGAGATCGAGAATTTTCATCTGCTGTCCTTTGTCCTTTGTCCTTTGTCCTAGATAGTCTTTCAGTAGGTCTGTAGTAATAAGACTATCCTCGATATGTTTCTCCCACATCCCCTCTTCATCGCGAATAGCAGAGAGATTGATATGTTTATTTTTTTCGAGAAAGAGTGCGACGAATTTCTGAAGTTGTGGATTGTCTTTGTGATTCATTGCTCGATTGTATTGATAATACTATCTTTTACTATAAAAATATCCAACTGTCTTTTTCATAATATTATGTGTCCTTTTTCTCCAATCTTTTTGTCGCTGAATAGTGGGGATAAGAAGTCTCGCTTCCCTGCGAATCTCTTGAACCTTATCAGATAATCGGGTAATTTCTTCTTCGTCGAGCTGAGGAAAAGTACTTTCAATATCAGAAATATTCGTATCCGGAGAAAAAATGGAACGAAGTAATTGCGTAATAATACTTAAATCCTTTTCCTCGTACATGATTTTTCATTCCTTCAAGAGAACTTCAACTCCAGCCTTACCAGCCAATGGGCCTATATCAACGAGGTCTCGGTCTCTCAATCCAAACTGTTCTGGGTCAATCCACACATATGATTTTTTCATTTTGGCGACTTTTGCCTGATGAACTCCAGAACGATTCACCATAGCATCAAATCAGTAACCAGCCTGGACAGGGCGACCTGTATAACCCGTGGCAGATTGGACGAGCTCTATGAGAGACGCGAGGTGTTTGGGGTATTTCAGTAGATGTGATACTTTCTCACTATATTCTGGATGTTGTGTGAGAGCCATGATCAATGAAAGCAAATCTGTATTTCATGCACGCTCTCCTATACCAAATATAGTCCCTTCTACTTTTTCAACTAAACCTCTACCAATAGCCGTGAGTGGATTTGCTTCAGCACATGACATATCGTTATGACAGTGGGCTGAGAGGATAGCTGTACGAGTTGCCTCACGGACGACGCTGATAACCTGTGAATAATTATCGGGGCTACTCCAGCCTACCGTATCGGGGACATTGAGTATCTGAGCTCCTGCATCTTCAGCGACACGATAGACCTTTGCCAGGAAATCAACCTCAGTACGAGTTGCATCCTCTGCAGAGAATTGGCACATCATTCATGCATCGCGAACTTGTTTCATACGCGATGGTATTTCCGCAAGTATCTGTTCTTGAGTTTTCCCCAGTGCTTCTCTGTGCTCGGGGGAGGTCCCCACAAATACATGCACTCCACCATATTTAGCCCCCTCAAGTGATGCAACACATTGAGCTATATCGTCTTCTCTGAGTCTCGCAAGTGTAAAAATAGCTCATGTCATATTTCTCGTCTGCTCCACGACATGACGAACCGCAAGAGTCTCAGGATCTCCATCAATCACTGGAAAACCGATTTCAATATGTGGGATTCCAGCTTGTATCATTTTACGAGCTAACTGAGCTCGTTGTTCTTTTGTGGGAACATGGTACCACGGAATAGCCTGTATGCCATCTCTTGCAGTCACATCACCTATGATATGACTCGGCGTCTCCGATAACCACGGCGTCACCTCTCTCTGTGTATTTTTTCGGTCCATAAAAAAAGAAATTAAAAAAACTCTCCCAAATTGGGAGAGTGAAAGTGCGTGTTTTTTCCTTCGCAACAAACTACTCTCCCGAAGGGGAAAGAAGGAGGTTGAGAAGAAGTGAACTGGTTTGACGCATAGAATAATTGTAGACGGATGAAATTTTTGTCAAATTTTTAGACCGAAACACCGAGAATAAGCTCACGAATGCTCTGATAGATATCTGCATCTGGCATACTACGAATCTGATCGAGTGAGAACCAACCAAAGCTCGCAATTTCGTGAGAATCGATATCCACTGTGCCAGACACATGATGAGCGAGGAAGAATTCTTCGTATTTTCTCTGAGGACCTCTCTCGTTTTCGTACTCTATAGTCTGCACTCGGACAGGTGCTGGGAGTGATTGGATTCCGGGTTCCTGATAGATGGTGACGAGTCCTATCAATTCCACCACGATGCCGAGCTCTTCTCGTGCTTCACGGATAAATGCCTCCTGGAATGTCTCCCCTATCTCTACATGACCGCCTGGAAGCGTGTGGGGTTTATGGCTTCCGTGCTTGACGAGAAGTATATTTCCCTCACGATCTGTGATGATACCCCGAGCTGCATACTGTAGTGGGAGGTGTTTCATACTATTATTTTCGTCATTTTCTCTATAATGCAACCATCATGCTCAAGAAAAAAAAGAAAATCGTTGCACCTAGAGTGGCAAACAAAGCTGGATATCAAGTTCAGGATATCTGGTTTCATCGTGCAAAAGCAGCTGGCTACCGAGCCCGCAGTGCATTCAAGCTCCTCCAAATACAAGAAAAAACTTCGCTTATACGACCCGACACTATCGCTCTCGATCTCGGGTGTGCTCCCGGCAGCTGGCTCCAAGTTCTCTCACAGATTGTGGGTGAAAATGGGAGAATCCTCGGGGTAGACCTCCAAGGAGTCGACAAATTCTCACAGAAACATATCACAACTCTGGTTGGTGACATGATGGCAGCTGATACCCATGAGAAAATCCGAGAATATCTCGCAGAAATCCACCAAGCAAAAACAGGAACACACGAAGCATGGTGAATCAATGATAAGGGAGGATTTCAACTCATCACTTCTGATGTCGCACCGAAGACAACAGGACGAACTGATGACGACCAATACCACAGTGCGATGCTCTGCCTCGAAGTGCTCAAAATTGCAGAAAAATTCCTCACTCCTGGAGGCTCACTTGTGATGAAAATATTCGTAGGACGAGACCTCAGTCAAGTACTCCACAAAGCAAAATACATGTTCAAGAAAATACAGACGATCAAACCTGTTGCTTGCCGAGATCGGAGCTTCGAAGAGTATGTTGTCTGTCGAGGATTTAACAGCTAGTTTGATAAAAAACGAATCATCTCTTCTGAGATATATCACCTATTGAGCCATGCGACATATTTTATCTTGTCCTGGAGAGGAATCTCCTTGATCTTGATAATACGAGCAATGCACTTATATCCAGGGGCACACGATTGGGAGGGTATTGCACCAAAAAATTGCTCTTCTCATGACAAACGCGTCCTATGACGAGCATATAATAATGTACTCAGGTCCTGCATATCATCAGGATTATCGCATTTTTGAACACCTAAGACTCTTCACAAGTAGTCTACAACATCATCATAGGTCTGGTACGCCTCTGGACAATCTACTGTCCTCAATCATGTTTCCCCAAGAAATGCATCAATACTATCTGATCATCTATACAGATCAAACGATATATTTCAAAATAGAATCGTCTTTTCAGGAGTATAATCTGGTGATTCTGAGAGCCCCATGTAGAACAAAATAATTAAAACGGTACATCCATCTCCGCTGCCTTGGTAGAAGGACCTGCAGGAGCTCCACCACCTTCTTCAC
>CAYQWU010000023.1:0-6057 GCA_964421335.1 uncultured Candidatus Peribacteria bacterium | reverse complement strand
TTTTTCTGATAATCATTCTCCACGACATAGTGTGTATCGCCATATTGTCCTGGTTCTTTACGCTTGAGGACAGTCATATTCACATAGCCCTTTTCATTGGCAATAGCCTGCATATCTTCTAATTTAAGAGAGAGATTGAGGATTTCACCGTACTGTGTTGAGACTGCTTTTGCAGAACCACCGATATATTTTTTATCAGCCATAAGAGAGTTTTATAAGTTTAATAAGTTCACTAGGTTTAATGCGTTGAAATTGTACATTAAGCAATTGATTCTCCCCCTTCCTCCTCGACTCCGATGAGACGGATTCTGTATCCTGTGAGTTGTTCAGCGAGACGGACATTTCCTCCAGATCGACCGATAGCTCGGACTTCGTCGGATTTTGGGACAGTCACCTGAGCGACGCCTTCTTCATCGAATTGGACATCGAGGATGCGAGCAGGATTGAGTGCTTGTGCGACGAGTTCTCGCGCATTGTCAGTATAGTTGATGACATCGACTTTCTCTCCTGAGAGTTCTTCGACGACCGCTTTGACGCGGATACCCTTTGGTCCGATAAGTGCTCCAGCTGGATCGACTTCTTCAAATTCTGACGCCACGATGATTTTGGTCTTAAATCCTGGTTCACGAACGATTTTGACGATTTCTATGGTGCCATCCTCGAGCTCTGGTGTAGAGAGTTCGAAGAGTTTTGCGACGAGACCAGCGTCTTTTCGTGAGAGGATAATTTTTGCCTCTCCGTGTTCTTCATCTTGGACTTTTTTGACGAAGACATGCAGACGCATACCAGCGGTGTATTTATCACGGCTGACCTGCTCACTCCGAGGGAGGAGAATCTGCGAACCATTGAATTCGAGGAAAACACGGTCATTCTCGACCATATCGACACGAACATTCACGATTTCACCTTCTTTGTCTTTGAATATTTCATAGACTTTTGCCTTCTCAGTTTCACCGATTTTCTGGATGATAACCTGTCTGGCAGCCTGTGAAGCGATACGACCGAAGACCTGCTCGTTATCGCGGAGCACATCGCTCACATCGATTTCGATGATATCACCGAGGTCAAATGCATCAGCATCTTCTCCGAGGTCAGCTTTACTGATTTCAGTATTTGGATCGACGACTTCATCGACGACCGTTTTTTCGAGTGTGACGATGATGTCTCCTGATTCGAAATCAAGTTTTACATTGACGATATCGTCTTTATTTCCGTAGTCTTTTTTGTAGGCAGTACGGATAGCTGATTCGATTATCTCGATGAGATCTTCTCGGTGAAGACCGCGTTCTGCAGCGATATGATTGATCGCAGCTTCTATCTTTTTGAGATCCAACATAGTATTATGAATTAAGAATAATGATAAAATATCAGTACTATAGAGAGTATAGGCATACTCTGGGTAAAAAAAAGAATCTGGGGTTCCAAATTCTTGCTTTTTCGACTGATTACGGAGACAGTATAGCGGAAATTCTGAGAAAAGCAAAAAATCTCCTTTTTCGATAATTTATTCAACCACTCACAAGGCCTTTTTCACCGCTTCTATTTCATCTGCAAACATGCCATATTTTCACTCTTCTTGAACGCCATTCTCTTTGTGAAGTTTTGGGTCGAGTGGAATAAGCCTATGGAGATCTTCAGCTGAAAGGAGGACGAGGACATCATCTCTCACAAGTTGCTGGAGCGCTGCTGTAAGATGCGAATTTTCTTGTGCAGATACAGTGAATTCAGATCAGAAGGTAATATTTGTTTTTCTCCTCGTTTTTTCTTCATCTTCTTCAAAATTCTTAGCGGTTTGTACTTTTCTAGAAATCTTCAAAATTGAATCTAATTTGACGAAGTTATCTCACGATAAGTTGGTGAGAGAGTTGCGTTCTTTACCACCAATTGTATCATAATTGTATACTGTTTTATATCAACTTCTCAATATCATCTCTTTTATCTCTTCATCTGCCTCTCTTATAAGTCATTTCAAGACACTTCCCTTAACCTTGCCACAGACTCTATCAGTTGATTCAAGCCTTCCGCGTACTGTCGGATCGAGACCGTTTGGGAAAGACTCTGGTGTGCCATCAGGCTTGAAAAGTGGTCTTTTCTGGAGGATGACATGCTTTACCCCCTCTATTTCTAGAGTCACAAGTGCACCAACAGCATAATCGAATTCAGTATTTTCAGGAAGTTGCATATAAATATTGTATATACTAAAATATATTGTCAATTATATCTATATCACCTCTCGTATCTCTTTCCCATCAGTGATGTACATCTTCTCGCCTGAGAAAAGAGGAGACCAATACCCCTGAATTATTTGCTTGCCATTTTCGCGTGTGATTGTCGTTTTTTCTCCTCACCATACGAATGAATAGCCCTGGTAGGTGAGTTCGGTAAGTTTCTGAGCTGGAGTCCGACCATAGCGATCCCAGAGCATGACAGTATTATCGACCCATATGAGATAGCTCCCGACTACTTCTGCCCTCGCTATCTGCGTCGGTCGAGATTCAAACGGGAGGAGATGCATTTGCTTGGTCGTGATGTCATAAAGAGTATTATCACGGTTATAGTGGAGGAGTACGAGTCACTGAGTACGGGAGGTGTATTCGACGGTTCCTATGAGGAGTCTCCTCTCATCATCTGTGAGAGTGATGAATCTCTCCTCTATTTCGGGAGTATTCACTGCGACAACCTCAAATGCTGGACGAAAATCGAGATTTCCTGCAGTATCAGCCAATATCAAGACACGAGTACGAAGAGGGGTTTTATCAGAAAATACAGTGATAATAGCATCTCCTGGCGGAAGTCGTGAGAAAGTACAACTCCCAGCACAGTCCTGCTCGTAGGTACGAGGAAGTGTGATGTGAACAGGATAATAAAATCCCAGTAAATCAGCATCAAAATAGATAATTCGTGCTTGGATCTCTATCCGTACCATCTGCTGGCTCCCCTCAGCAAACTGGAGAGAAAGCGTAGAAACATCCCAGAAATACGCCTTGCCTATGAGCGCAATAGAGCCTCAGAGGACAACCACCACTATGACTATGGGGACGAGGAATGCGAGGGTTTTTTCACGAAGTTCTGAGAGGTTCATGTGGTAAAAAGAAGAATTTCATATAGTATAGAGAAATCCTATGATTTCCCAACAAATATTCGATACAATTGCAGCACTCAGATCTGGATGACAGAGTGCTCCCCTGCTCGTCTCAGAAGGCCAGGCTGCCGAAATATGTAGTGTCTTGTTTGAGGAAGAAATCCTCTCTCTAGATGATCTCGAAAATCGATGAATCACCGACTTTATCTACTACGATTGCGCAGATAGGAGCCATAAATGAGCGGAACATTACAAGGTAAAAGTACTCAAAGAACATGTCGAAAAACTCTACCAGAAACCGTCAGGAAACATACTTGTAGCCATCTTTCGAAATATTGAAGCCCTTGGTGCTTCCTGAGAACAAAAATCTGAAAATGCCCTCCTCCATCTCTTCGAAGATGTCCCAGCACAGCTCATGATCATCGTCACGAGTAAATCCCCAGGAAAAATCATCTCCACCCTCCAATCCAGGATGATTATGATGGATCCCGGAAGTACACAATGAGGCATGAATCCGCATCAAGAAGCTATCGATGCCTATGTCTCTGGGGATGTCGAACCGCTCTTTGCCATGACGCTCGCTCCGAGCAAAGAATCCAAATTTACGAGAGATGATGCATTATGGGTCATCCGAGGCTTGCAAGAGGCCATAGAGTATGGTACACTGTCTCCGAGACATGCGTGACGGATATCAGAAACTCGGGTACTCCTCGAGACCACCAATACCATCGCAAAATATCTCATCGATCAACTCCTCATATCACTCGCATGCGAATAATCGGTTTTTTACTCATCTGGATCACCACAAGCACTTCCTGGGTTCATGCTCAGAGGTCGTTTTTTATGGATAAATACGGAAATGGTGTTCCCAACGAGCGACTCCGTCAGGGCAATATCGCCTTTAGTGAAATACCTGGTGTCCTCGTCGCGATGACCAATAATCTCCTCTCTTTTGTGGCATATATCAGTCTCGGGGTTATCCTCATCGGTGCTCTGATGTACACACTGGGTGGGGTAAATGAAGAAATGAAAAGCAAGGGAAAGGAAGCCATCAAAATCGCTCTCATCGGTGCTGTCGTATCATGGACCGGATGGCTCATTATTAATTTCCTTATCGATAACCTCTAATTCTATGGAAGATTTTTCTTGGGCATTTGAAAACAAACTGGAACGAGGAAAAAAATGGTATGCCATTGCTGCCACTATCGTCATCACAGTGGTCATTGTGAGCTTTTTGCTCAGTGCCTACCTCCTGGGTATCGTCGTCATACTCTTCACGGGTGTCTACCTCCTCTATGAGGTCAATAGTCATCCTATCACTCATGTGTCAGTATCAAAGCAGGGAATTTCTCTCGAATGAGATATGTTTCCCTACAGTCAGATAGAATCATTTGCTATCATACGCGTCAATAATGAACCCCTTCTCCTGCGCATCAGGACAATGAGTCGTACACTGGGAACGATAGATATATTTCTCGATCCAAACATGGATCTCGGTGCTCTCCGAGCGTTTCTCCTCACGATGAGCACAGAAGATACGAATGCGTCACTCTCTGTCATCGACCACCTGCTTCTCGGATTGCGCTTGTAATTCTATTTTTATCATTAGAATAATTCTATGCACATGACTTCTGCCATTTCCGTGAAGATCGTTCTCCAGATTGGGGGGTAGAAAGGTGCACACAATTGCTTAGCTTTTAACTACTCTCCCAAAAAGGAGAGTTTTTTTATGAATAACACACTCGAACAAGAAATCTGCGGTATTCTGAGCTATGAAAATACGGAAAGCATTGAGAATCAATTGCGCCTTGAATGAATCAATCACATTCGCGGATATGGAACGAGTGCTTTTGGTGGACCAGAAGGATCTCTCCGAACTCTCCACTCGACTCTGATGAAACTCCTCCAAAAGAATGGGTCTGCTACACCCACAGAAAGAGTCAAAATACGATGCATAGGGGCTCTTGGTCTTGTCATGTGCCAGTACTGAGAGAATGCACCACCAGAACTATCCGATATGTGCAGTTGGTTGTTTAAAATAGCAGTTTCTCCTGCCGAAAAAATTGCTACTACAGTATCCACAAGGGTGTGATTTGTGTTAGAATCTGACAGAATAATTAAAACTCAATAAAAACTCCCCCAAATCGGGGAGTTTTTTTAGAATCTATCATTTTTGCGCCTTGTCTTTTTAACGAAGAACTACCATTCTAGATTTCCCGCTGTCTGATATTCTGTGACTTTGGTTTCAAAGAAATTTTTCTCTTTTCGGAGATCCATAATCTCGCTCATCCATGGGAATGGATTCTCATCACCGAAGAGGATAGGGAGATTGATCATCTCACAACGACGATCCACGATATGCCGGACATATTGTTTGACAGAGTCACCGTTGAGACCGAGAACGCCAAATGGGAGACAGTCATCGACATAATTGAGTTCACATTCTGTTGCTTGTTTGAAGAGTTCGACGACTCGTGCCTTGAATTCTTCTGTCCAGATTTCTGGATTTTCTGCGATGATACCGTTGATGAGGTCTCGACCATACGCGATATGAATTGATTCATCGCGGAGGATGTACTGGAATTGTTCTCCGATTCCCTTCATCTTATTATTTCTCATGAGCTGGAGCATCATGGCAAATCCTGCATAGAAAAATATTCCCTCCATAATCATATTGAATCCGATAACATCGAGGAGAAATGCCTGTTTATCAGCGGTGGTTTTTATCTCAAATGTCGGATCGAGGATAGTCTTTGTGAGATTGACGACGAATTCGTCTTTTGCTTTGATAGATGGGATCTTGTCATATGCGTCAAAAACAGCATCTGGATCGAGCGAAAGTGAATCACAACAATAGAGGAATGTATCGGTGTGTACTGCCTCCTCGTAAGCCTGGCGGAGCATATATTGGCGACATTCAGGATTGGTCACATGACGATACATCGCGAGGACGATATTGTTTGCCGTGAGACTCT
>CAYQWU010000022.1:8879-10017 GCA_964421335.1 uncultured Candidatus Peribacteria bacterium | reverse complement strand
CTCATCATGGACACGATGCACACGGACATGGGCATGAAGCTCATCATGGACACGAGCACAAAAGTGGCATGGCCAGCTTCGTCAGTACAGGTCACTGGTATGGGGAACGCGGACAACATATTTTTGGCTTATTTGGTCGACTCTTGGGTGAAATAGTATGATACTGTGCGCGTCTATTCGTCATAAGTATACTCTTCTGACCAACTCGAACAGCACTACTGATAGTAGTAGTTTGATATATCATAAATACACTTACCCAAACAGAATTGCCTATTTTAGGCCTCTGAATTGCGTGACTCCTTATACATCTAATATTCTATGCGATAGGACAAATAGGAGGTGGCTGAGGAGAACATGGAGGAGGTCACGGAGGATGAAGCGAGCATGGTGGTCACTGACATCATTAAAAAACACTCACCAATTGGTGAGTGTTTTTTAGTAAATAATTATTTGTTATCTATCTTCTTCTGTAATTCATACGAACCACCATAGTTATTGGCTTGTATGGAATTTGGTGAAACAGTATAGAGTGAATTGTCGATATAGAGACCTCTCTGGATAAAATAAGGATAGAGCTCCCATATTCTATTGGCGAGATATGATGAATCATCGTATTCAGCATAACAGTAGAGTGGGATACTCTGATTTTCTGGATTATCCTGTGGCTTCACACAGATTTTCTCACCAGTGACGATGTGTGTGTAGCATTTCTCCTCCGTTATAGTAGGAGCATATTTCGCACACTCATCTTTTCGCTTCTGAGCTATACCACTCATATCAATGTGTGTGATTTTTGCGGCTTGTGTAATACCTACATTTTTATCTATTTTGAGAGTGAGAAGTCACTGCCATGCCGAAGTAAACTGATAAGTATTCATATTCTGATCCATGAGCTGGACTGGGAGGAGGAGAGTTTTGCGTGTATCATCCCAGACAATTGCTCGAGGATTCCAGAGAGCATCAGACGAAGACCCACTACCTCCATACACCTGTGAATACTTCTGTTTCGGTGCAGACACATCTGTCACATCATAGAGATCAACTTTTATTCCCCCATTGTTCGTACCTCCTGATGGATTTGTTTTCGTATCATATCCTATACCGATGAGGTGATTTTCATCATACGGATGGAGATAGG
>CAYQWU010000022.1:0-8869 GCA_964421335.1 uncultured Candidatus Peribacteria bacterium | reverse complement strand
AGATAGGTAGAGTATCCGGGCATTTTTAATTCTCCCATGATTTTCATATTTTTGGGATTGGTCGTGTCTATGACGAAGAGTGGATCTATCTGTTCAAATGTGACGAGATAGAGACGATTCCCGATGTAGCGAGAGGACTGAAACCGTTCTTTTTCGCCGACATTTTCCAGTTTTGAGAGGAGTTTTCCTGTGCTATCTATAGCAAATATATCGACTCCATTGGTCGTCCAATCTTTCTGATTCGCAGTGAAGAGGACCCCATCTCGCTCATTCATAGCATACTGAGAAAGCGGCATGCCCGGCATAATAGCAGAATAGACATAGTTTACCTTCCCTGCTTTTGTACTGAATCGGTGGATGAGAGAATTTTGTTCAGAACGAAATGCTGGCATGATACAGCGAGCACCTGGTGGACATGAGAAATTCCCGCCCTGTTTCCAATGGTTACCAACGATATAGAAACTCTCTTTCGACATGAAAAATTGTGCCGCATCACCGTAGATAACCTTTCTCGAGATCTCACCATTCCCCGTAAGAGGAATGACAGAGAGGGTGAGGAAGCTGAGATTTTGAGGTTTCTCTGGGAGGATGTATTCTATCTCACTACATTTGACGGCAGAGCGAGTGAGGGAGTAGGGAATTTTTTTACCATTACTATTCATCTGAGAAGCTGTGTCATATTTGATATCAATAGTCTGTGGGAGGATATTGGTTGCTTCAAATTTTTTATCGAGATAAGTATTCACTTCTTCCTTTGAATACATACCAATTGGACCCCAGGTATTGAGGGAAACATAGTTCTGAGAGAGTACATAGAGATAGTTCCCATCCCGACGAGACTGAGAGAGGTCACCATTGACGGTGTAAAATCGATGCAACTGAGGAGCAGCAGGATCCGCTATATCGTAGACGACAACGACAGTGGCAGAACTATTACCGATATTCACGGGAGAAGCACTATAGATATAATTCTGATTCCAGCGATTTGCCAGAATAGTGAGCTTACCATCTGCGACATAGAGCTGGATATTGCCATAATTATTCGGGAGTTTGATGCGTTTGACGAGGCTCATGTCAGAAGCTGGAACAGCCTTCGTAATTGTCACATATTGAAAGCCGTCAGCATCAGGCTGATTAGAAGCATAGTAGATATATTTCCCGTCAGTTTTGACCACTTCAGACTCATCCACTCAGGCTATCTGGATATTTGTCTGACTAAAACCACCATCTCATCCTCCACCCATGCCTCCTTTTTCACCCACAGGAGCAGTCGAAGGGTTAGCGCTGATAGATGATTCAGGAGAATCCGGAACGGCTACCGGAGAACCATGCATCGTCATCTGTTCGAGGAGAGCTGATTTGAAATATTTCGTCAAAACAGTGTCCATCGCTTCACACGAACTAAAACGCTGGAGATTAATAGAATCTTGTCTTTGTTCTTTCTCTAGGACCTGTGTATCATCTATCGCTGCGAGAGTGAAACTGCCGAAAAATGGAAGTACTACAAGCGCAAGAGTGAAAAATTTGTGCATAGGGAGAAAAATTATACTATAACTCTCAAAGTGTATAAATCTTATCCCAACTTGCAAGATGTACTCCCCTTCCTCACTATGATATTGTCTATTAATCTGCACAACCCTGATCCTCACGAGTTGTAGTATAGGAGACTACCTCCCCTGGTGAGAAAAAACACCGGTTCCAACGATATCATCAGAGGTTCTCTGAGAATCAGGAAATAACGATCTAGATACATGATCAATCCTCGGAGCAAATACCAACGCTATGAATCTCGATGCCCAGCTCAAGGGTGATGAAAAAAAGGAACGCGCAGAGATACTCGCAAAAAGAGCTGATTATCTGGTGAATAATAATGAATACAGCGAAGCAGCTGGTCTCTACGAACGAGTACTGCGTCTGACTCCTTCCCAGGAGATAGAACGGAAGCTCGCTCATATAGCTTTTCGAGCAAAAAAATTCCAGAGAAGTTCTGATCTCTACAAAAAATTTGCTGATGATCTCTACCAATCAGAGAGAGAAGAATTCCTCTATGCACTGAGATATACAGGTGATGGCGAATTTCAGAAAAGACTCGCCACGATAGACATACCAGATAATCTGAGACAAGCATTGCAGGTATCATGGACCTGTGAATATGAATTCATATCGTGTGAAAAGGCGATTCGCGAATATCCACATAGCTATGGACCAATTCTCGATCTGAAAAATGCTCTGAAAAACTATGAAGCCCTCGGAAACAATGATGGGAGCTATAAAGATGCCCTCCTCATCGGAGCATTTTACAAAAATAAGGACTACACGACAGCTATGAAAATCGGAGAAAATGTCCTCAGACAAAAACCTGATTATCGCCCTATTCTGAAAATAGTTGGTTTCTCAGCATTTATGATAAATCAATATGAGAGAGCTCAATGAGTCCTCACGAAATACAAAAAATTAGAACCAAAAGATGCAGAAGCGGACTTCATCCTCTGACTCATACAGTTCGAGAAACAAGACTACGAAACATCAAATATTTATTTCAATAAAGCGGTGCTGGGAGGCTACAAGCCAAAAACAGTAGTAGAGAGAAAACTCGCCTACAACTATTATGTCCTCGGTCTCTACAAAAATATGTTTCAGGTGCTCGGATACCTCGTCCTAGAAAATGACGCGACTGAAGCAGACATCACCAATGCTATCTACCTCGCACTGGTCCACGAAGAGATGAGAAATGCTGCCGAATGGATCACTCTCTGAAAACAAAAATTCACATCATCCCAGAGTATCCTCGCTCTCGAGGCATGGCATCTCAGAGTAAGTGGAAAAACAGGAGAAGCACAGACCATCGTAGATGCAATTCTCGCAAAAAATGATAATGTCATCGCTCTCGTCCAGTGAGGTATTCTCGCCCATGAAGCAGGCTACAAAGAAAAAGCAAAAACACTCTTCAATAAAGCGAAAGTAATCGATGCTGGCGGAACCTGGGCAGAAACTATTGATGAATATTTAGGAAAATAGTTTCAGTTTTTTCACAGATACGAAGAAAAGAATCCTCCATTATTCATTATTCATTCTTCATTATTCATTAAAGCTTAGTCCATCTGAATGACTCATTCTTTCTGGCTCTCCTCATGTCTGAATTTTGTCTCTCCGAGTTTTTTCTGGAGATGCTTGGTGATGATATTCTGTGCTTCAGTAAATGCCATCCTTTCTGATTTTATCAGCGAACGAAGTTCTTTGTAAGTAGAAAATTTACCATTCGTCATTTTTAATTGGTCCCAATCTACATCTTTGATAAGTAAGGTTTTGAGCCCCTTGTCGAAGCATTCTTGTGAACAAAAACCCATGTGTTTCTTGTGTTCATCGAGATCGACTATGAGTCTCGCATTACATTCAGTATTGCGACAATTATCACAGTGATCCGTGAGTTTGTCTGAGTGCAGACAGCTACCAATAGTGGTATGAGTCTCCTCATCACCGACGAAGGTACTTACTCGGTCATCAAATGTGTAGAGATTCCCGAGCCAGTTTCCATCATTGTGTGTATTTACATATTGTACGACTCCCCCTTCAATAGCATACACATCTTGAATTCCCGCTTTATTGGCGAGGACAGCAGCTTTTTCACAACGGATACCACCGGTACAATACCAGATGATCTTTTTGCCTTTGGCTTTCTCTCGATATCGCTCGAGGAGCTGGGGTACTTCACGGAAATTCACAGTACCAGCAGGAATAGCTCACTTAAAATGCCCAAGACGATATTCATAGTCATTGCGCATATCGAGGATGATATAATCATCTGTCTTTCCTTCATCCAGGATCTGCTTAAATTGTTCTGGGGTAAGTTCTTTTTTGTATTTTTTGACTTCTTCTTCTGTGACTTTTTCTCAGAGGACGACGATTTCATGGCGGACTTTGACAGTGAGTTTTGGGAATTGATGACCTGAGACGAGTGTTGCTTTTGGTTCTATGTCAGCAATATTTTTGAAATACTTCGTAGATTCGAGATACATGCGATACGCCCTGCATTGACCGAGATTGCCAGAAACAGTCGAGCTAATGCCTTCTGTACCTATATAGATCCTTCATTTGAGTCATATATCCGAACAGAACTGGAGGTGGTCAGCACAGACTGACTCGAGCTCATCCTCTGGAATATCGACAAAATGATAAAATGTCAGCAGTTCAAACTGCTCTTGTTTTGGCTTCATAGTTGTAATATGAAAATAAAGTACACCCTGTTATTGAGTGTGTTGTGATTATAAGTAATTAGCTTGATTTGCAAGTGCCCCCGTCACGGAGAAATACGGAGCTTTTCCGCATTTCCTTAATTCTTTTCGAAATAGGCAGTCAGAGGAGGTTCCAATTCTTTTTTTCGACTCATACGATTCCCGAGATCAGCTATCATATCCTGGGTTTCTGCACCAAAAACTGCCCGAAGTGCATCCCTCTCGAGATCACCAGCAACAAATGTAGTATTTTTTTCAGCGAGGATATCGACGACAGAGAAAAATATAGCATGCAACCCTGTTTCTTCTTTGAGAGATTTCATTTCAGCAATAATTTCATTTTTACGACTGAGAGCATAGTTGGGACTCGTTGTTTCCATGACGCCATATCCATATTTTTTATCTCCAGAAAAGCTAAATACCTTATAATCAAGCTCGAGAATCTTCCTCGTAGGCATATCGCCAAGGTCAGACTTCGCATCAAACATAGCCTTTGCATAGGCCTGAATATCATCGATACCCAGATCTTCCGCGAGATAGCCGGCGATTTCTCGATCTTCGTCTGTGGTTGTCGGAGAACGGAATGCGAGACTGTCCGAGAGGATACCTGCGAGGATCATCCGTGCGACATGGTCAGGGATTTCGAGGTCTTGTTCTGCGAACATGAGGAAGAGAATAGAACAAGTCGAACAAATAGGATCAAATCGGAGCTGAATAGGCTCATTTGATGAGAGGTTTTCCACTCGATGATGATCAATAATACACTTCACTTGGAGCTTCTCTATACCATCAATAGACTGATTATGGGAGTTATGATCGACGAGCACAACCTCAGCCCCTTCATCGAGGGTAGATATGAGTTTTGGTGCTTCGACGCCAATGGACTTGAGAGCAAATTCAGTTTCTTTATTGAGATCTCCCAATCTGTAGGCCTCTGCCTCCATGCCCATGGCGAGGAAATATTCTTTTGCGACGAGAGCTGAGAGTATAGCATCTGTGTCAGGATTTTTGTGTCAAATAATGTGATACATAGGGAAAAATAGAGAAATAAACGATGCAAATAGAGTATAAAAAAGTCTTATTTTTGCAATGAGAAAAAGTAAATTCATGTTTTTCTTGCAATTTGTTGATTATTTATAGAATCATGTTCTCAATATATATTTTATGCGATTCCAGAAAATACCACACTACCTACGCTACAGCATGGATGAAATCATAGCAGATGCACGAAAGAATATTAGCGTGCATTACCTGCACAATATCGTTCATGCAGCAGGAAAAACAGCCTCAAAAGGTGGTACATGATGTCAAATAGTCGATACAACTGACTACAGCCAGTATTTCTATGAGCCAAAAAAATTCGTCATGCTCGAAGAGAGAACTATTCGTTCTCTCGACCAGCGTTCAGCACATCAAAACGCTATCATCGCATTCAAGAAATGGGAAGAAGAAATCCGAAGCTTCCTCATAAATCCCGAAAGAAACTACGAGATAAGTGATCGTGACCTAAAAATGGCAATCGGCCATCCTACTCCCCCTGCTCAGGTGCGAGCAGTTCTGAAGAGTTCTTCACGATTGCAAAAGACCCCACGCGGAAAAGTACATCAGAGTGATGCGTCTCATTCTCGCCAGAAATAGGACTAATAACAGATGACTGAAGAGCTGTAGACCCTACTTGAGCAAGTTGCTCAGATGAGAGTTGTACAAAAGCATAATTCTGCTGTAAATAGTATCATCCACCAACAAATGAGAGGAGTCCGAGAGTGAGAAAGAGTTTTTTCATATGGAGGAAGTATAGCAAAAGCACCAAGGTTTGCAAGATGCAACAGGGAAAATAATCATCATGAGAAAAAGTCCGCAACTTTTCTCTTTTCTCTTTTCTCTTTTCTCTATAATGGAAGCATTATGTACTTTCGCTCAAAATCGTCTTTTCAGACACTCAAAACTGTTCCGAGTGGATCAGCAAACAAATCAACTGGTTTCCTCCTCCAAGCATGATACATACGCCAGGAAAACGCCGGAGTCTACAATTTCCTCCCCCTCGGGCTTCGTGTCATGAGAAAAATAGAACAAATCGTTCGGGAGGAAATGGACGCAGTTGGTTGTGAAGAAATCCTCATGGGATCTCTCGTCAGCAAGGAATCCATGGATACTACAAATCGATGGGGTGTCGATATTCTCTTCAAGGTAAAGGGAGCAAACGATGCTGATTTTGCACTTGGATTTTCTCATGAAGAGGTCGCAACGCCGCTCATGATAGAATTTTTGCGTTCCTATAAACAACTTCCTGCTTGTATCTATCAGTTTCAGACAAAATTCAGAAATGAAAAAAGAGCCAAATCAGGACTCCTGCGTGGACGAGAATTTAAGATGAAGGATGCTTATTCTTTTCATCTCACGCCAGAGGAATTCCAGGAATTCTTCGAAGCCATGAGACAAGCGTATATCAGAGTCTACAAACGGCTCGGAATAGGTGAGATAACTGTACCTGTTTTTTCTGATGGTGGTGAATTCACGCCAAATGACTCAGTCGAGTTCCAAACATTTACTCCTATTGGAGAGGATGTGATATTCTACGATGAGACAAATAATGTATGGTACAATCGTGAAATTGCAGGGTCAAAAGCTCCAAGCTACAACTACGAAAAAGATGAAAAGCCCCTCGAAAAACACAATCTCGAAGGAATCACAGGAGTCCAGGCACTCATAAAAGAATTCAATATCCCTATCGAGCTCTCCACGAAAGCTCTCTTCTATGAAAAAGATCATCAGCTCATACTCGTCGTAGTCCGTTCAGATTATGATGTCAACGAGCTGAAACTCAGAAAAATAGCAGGGTCAGGTTGGAAAGCAGCAACACCTGAAAGCATCAAGAAAATCACAAAAAGTGAGGTATGATATGCATGACTCTACAACCTCCCTGAATGAATCCAGATCTATGTCGATGAGGCATGTGAATCTATGATAAATTTTGAAACTGGTGGAAATGAAACTGGAGTCCATGTGACCAATTGCAACTGGTGACGAGATGTGAAAAAACCAGCTCAATTCTACGATCTCAAAGTCGCAAAAGAAACTGATTTAAATCCAAATTCTGGAAAAAAATACAGAACAGAAAAGGCTTCAGAAGTAGGAAATATTTTTGATCTTTCTCAGAAATATACCGAAGCATTTAACCTCAAAATCACAACAGAAAACGGGAAAACACTGCACCCCTATATGGGCTGTTATGGCATAGGAATTTCTCGGACAATGGGCGTCATCGCAGAGGCTATGATGTCAGAGAAATGACTCGCTTGGCCAGAAAATATCGCCCCATATACTCACCTCATCATCGTCCATGGAGACCATCTCGAGAAAGCAAAATCTCTCGCAGCATCACTCGAAAAAGAAGGCAAAGAAGTCCTCATCGATGATCGTGATGCATGATTCGGTATGAAGATGGGTGATGCGGATCTCCTCTGAATACCAAATACCATACTCCTCACTGATAAAACTCTCGAAAAGGGCGGGTATGAATTACAGGTAAAAGGTAGCGAATCGGAGCTGATCAAGATGTCATAAATGTCAGTCATGAAATAATTCTTCATTTTTCCACTGTAAATACTAGGCTGAGCCAGGAATATTCCTACAATTCTCTCTATGTTCCCCCGTGAATTCAAATCCGAAGAAAAACTCGCTATGACCATCAACCTCTTGATGGTTGTGTTAGTGATCATAAGTATCACACTGACGATCGTAGAATCTGTCGAGAGTGTGATGACGCCAGAACTGAAAAATTTGTTTCTCTCTATACATATTGCCATACTCGGGGCATTTCTCGCAGAATTTCTCTATCGACTCTGGAATGCCTCTCAGAACTACACAGGAACATCGCCAGTCAAGGCAACGATCCTCTTCCTCATGCACCCTCTCACTATCATAGACATGATAGTCATAGCGCCACTTTTCGTCATGATATGGACACAAGACTTACATAATGCAGACACAGTAATACTCAGGATATTGCGTTTTACGAGCATTCTCAATATTTTTCATTTTTACCGCTCATCACGAGTGCTCAAACTCTTGCGGGACATGTCGCGGGAAATATGGTTTGAAATGATGGTCATATTTATACTCTCTATTCAATGCATCGTCATAGCAGGCGTGCTCTTCTATGCTCTCGAAAATGGTGATAATCCTCAAGCGGGAAATATATTTGATGGAATATGGTGGTCTGTGATCACCGTGACAACAATAGGCTACGGCGACATCTATCCGATTACTTTCGGTGGTAAAATACTGGGGATGATTCTCGCTATGGTAGGTATCGGTCTGGTGGCTCTACCAACAGGTATTCTCACGAGTGGCTTTATCAGAGCACTGCGGAGTGAAAAGAAAATCTCTCAACTCGTCGACTCAATCGAAGAAGAAGAAAAAGAACAAGATGAGATCCTCAAGCGAGTAGTAAAAATAGAAGGCACTATCAAAAAACCACAGAAACCGTCCGTTGTTTCATCAAAAATATTTGGAAAACAAAAAAAGACGGCAAAAACACCCGAAAAATCACAGAAAAAAGTCTAGCCTTTCTCACACAACTTTCACAGAGAGGGGTTGTATGATGAGAAAAATAGGTACAGTACGGTTATGAAATC
>CAYQWU010000021.1:6745-10504 GCA_964421335.1 uncultured Candidatus Peribacteria bacterium | reverse complement strand
GCGACTATGAGATGCATACCGACGGCTCGAGCCATCTGAGCAATACGGGCAATATTGTTTTCTACTTCTTTTTTATTACCGCTCATCATGAGATCAGCGAGCTCATCGATTACGATAACAATGGCCGGCATTTTCTCTTCTTTTGATACCTTTGCGTTGTATTCGCCGAGATTACGAGTGCGAGCTTCTGTCAGGAGGTCATATCGTCGTATCATCTCAGCCACACACCATTTGAGGGCATTGAGAGCTTTATCGGGATGATTGATGACCGGTGCGAGGAGGTGTGGTATACCGTTATAAACTCCTAATTCAACACGCTTTGGGTCCACCATAATCATGCGAAGTTCTGCCGGTGAATTCCTGAGGAGAAGTGAAATCAAGAAGCCATTCATTCCCACAGATTTACCAGACCCTGTCTGTCCTGCTATGAGCAGATGTGGCATATCCTTGAGATCACAGACGACTGCATCGCCCGCTATACCAGACCCGACACACATAGCGAGCTTAGAGGTATTTTTGCTAAATTGTGGGCTTTCGATAATTTCACGCAAGCTCACAACATCTCGACGGTCGTTTGGTACTTCAATTCCCACGAGACCAAGGCCAGGAATAGGTGCTTGGATGCGAATATTTTTTGCTTTGAGAGCGAGAGTGAGGTCTTTCTTGAGTGCTTCTATTTTATTCAGCTTCACCCCTTCACTCGGTCTGAGACGATATTGTGTGACGGTCGGTCATACTTCAAATCCAGCCATAGAAACCTCAATTCCAAACTGGAGAAGAGTTCGCTCTATAATAGCAGATTGGAGCTCTATTTCTTCTCGAGTCAGAGGTTTTCATTTCGGATGACGGACAAGTAAATCGCTCCGAGGATATTGCCATGATCACTTAAATGGTTTTATATCTGTGTGCTTATCTGCTGAATTTTTCGTAATAATAGGGACTGAACGAGTAGCAGCCGTTGTTTTTCAGAGAATAGATTGATTGGGAAGAGGCTTCGCTTCGAGAATGGATCATCTGTTTCTGATTTTTTCAAAAAACCCGATTTTTTCTTCAGGCTCTTCATATTTTGTAGAGAGTTTTTCGATTTTGCTTTCGAGCTCTTCATTGCGGGTTCTGAGGCGTTTTTCTTCCTTTGGTGAGAGTTTTCTCTTTTCTTCTTGTCTATCACGGATAGAGTCAGAAAATGTATTAAGCATCTCTATCTGTTTTCTATACGCATATCCACCTGCTTCTCAAAACTGTGAAAGTATTTTCCTATAGGAAACATGAAACAAGAGATAGAGAGAAAGCAAAAGTGAACCAAAAATGAGAGTGAGGGCAGGAATTTTATCAAACCAGGTAATGAGTGGATCATGGACATCAAAGAAGAGTCATTTTTTACCGTCAAAATAACTCCAGAGAGAGACGCTTGAAATCCAGAAAAATAAGAGCCCCAATCCCCTCCTCAGATCAAAAGCGCTCTTACCAAAAACCATATGAAAACCAACAAGGCAGGCAATAGGAGAGAAAAACCATCGAAAATATGGTCAAAAAAGTGGAGACAGGGCATCTGATAAATAGTCTTTCTGAGCAAAAAATACCAAAATTGCCGCAAATATAAGAACAAAACCAAAAATCATAGTCTGGGTCATTTTTGAGAGTCCGAGAATGTTTTTCTTGCGTGCCATAATGCGTGTAGTATACCCAAAAAAAATGTTTTTCTAGTAGCCCTGCTTGTCTGATACAAAAAGGAGGTATAATCAGAGTACTTATTTCTCTCCTCAATAATTATGTACTCCCTCAACAGAGCACAACTCATCGGAAATGTGACAGCCGATCCAGAAGTGCGAGCATTGCCAAGCGGTCAGAGAGTTGCCAATTTCTCTATCGCGACAAACCGCCGTTATACCGATAGCGCATGAGTACAGCAAGATGTCCCTGAATACCACAATATATCACTCTTCGGGAAACTCGCAGAAATAGCTGAACAATATCTCAAAAAAGGAAATAAAGTCTACCTCGAAGGTCGTATACAGACACGATCGTGGGAAGATCAATCAGGTCAAAAAAAATACAAAACAGAGATAGTTGGTGAACAAATGATCATGCTCACACCAAAGGGCGGATCAGAATGAGTCCCCCATTTCGATAAAACTGAAGAATCGCATGAAATACCAGCAGTTCATAGCACGATACCTCCTCAAGAAGAGAGAGTGTCTATCGAGGATGTTCCTTTCTAGAAAATTTTTATATATAAATGCTCCACCTTTACAACACACTCTCTCGAAAACTCGAACCATTCAAACCACTCTCTGATGAAAAGGTAAAATTTTATCTTTGTGGACCAACAGTCTATAATTATGCACACATTGGAAATCTGTGTTGCTACACCTTTAATGATATTATTATCAGGAGTCTAGAATTTCTAGGATACAGCGTCGATGCACTCATGAATCTCACAGATATAGATGACAAGACAATTCGCGACAGCCAGAAGGAAAAAACTACGCTCAAGGCTTTTACTGAAACCTATACAAAACTCTTTCTCGAAGACCTCGCAAAGCTCAATATCACGAGCTTTAGCAGAAAAAAACCAATCTCAGAACTTGTACCAGAAATGATAGCGATGACGCAGAAACTCATCGATACCAATCATGCCTATATCAGCGACGATGGCTCTGTGTATTTTGACATCAAGAGTTTCAAAAACTATGGAAACCTTGCCCACCTAGACATGAAGGGCATGAAAGTAGGTGCTCGAGTAAATAGTGATGAATATGATAAAGAGAATGTCAGTGACTTTGCCCTCTGGAAAGGATATGATGAAGCAGATGGTGAGAATTTCTGGGAAGCACATTTCAAGACAGAAGAAGGAAAGAAAACACTCAAATGACGACCAGGTTGGCATATAGAGTGTAGTGCCTGTAATCTCTGGGGACATGGCGAGCAGATAGATATTCACTCAGGGGGGATCGACCTGATCTTCCCTCATCATCAGAATGAGATAGCGCAGACAGAATCTGTCACTGGGAAGACTTTTTCTACTTACTGGATGCACACAGGACATCTCCTCGTCGATGGTAAAAAGATGAGCAAATCTCTCGGAAGCATGTACACACTGTGAGACCTGGAAAATAAATTTCCCGAGAAAAAACAACTCCTCTATAGAGCATTTCGCATGATGTGTCTCCAGAATCGTTATCGTGAGAATTTTAATTTTACCTTTGAGAGACTCGAGGGGGCTATGGCTACTGTGACGAATTTTGACAACACACTCAAGCGACTCAAATCCTACATACCAAGAAATACAAAGGTTCGAAGAGAATTCCGTGATGTCATCCAATCATCCATGCAGAGCTTTGTCGAAGCTCTCGAAAATGATATCGATACGCTCACAGCACTGACAGCTATATTTGAATTTATCACTCTCGTCAATCGTGACATAGATGATGAGTCTCTCACAACAAAAGAGGTATCGTCTGTCATAGATATATTGAAATCATGGGATATGGTGATGGGTGTTATGAACTGGAGTATTCTAGAAGTATGGGAAATTCCTAAATCAATAACGGCTCTTGCAGAGGAGAGAATTGAAGCGAAAAAAAATAAGGATTTCACTCGTGCAGATGAAATCAGAAAAGAAGTCGAATCTCTCGGATTTATAATCATCGATAATAAAGAGGGGTTCACGATTGAGAAAAAATAAATTATTCTATGGCACACATACTCCCTCTTGCGTACTTTGATAATCAGATTGTGCCTATCTGAGAGGCTCATCTC
>CAYQWU010000021.1:0-6735 GCA_964421335.1 uncultured Candidatus Peribacteria bacterium | reverse complement strand
CAAGCGGGTTATACACTCATTGATACAAAAGAGGAATTTATTATTGAGAAAAGTTAGTCAAGAATACTATTTTCGTAATTGAACAATTCGTAATTTCTTATGTTTCTCTTCATTGATACACTTTCAGAACCTACCTATATTTGTCTCTTTGATAAAGTAAGAAATATTATTGATTCTCATACATGGCCTGGAAAGCAAAAAGAATTCGATACACTGAGTGATGAGATTGATGGATTACTCTCGAGAAACGCTCTCACATACAGTCAATTATCTGGCATAGTCGTTATGGTGTGACCGGGAGGGTTTACGGGGACTCGTGTGACGACACTGGTCGCAAATAGTCTCGCCTATTCATTTGGTATTCCCCTCTTTCCCCTCACTGTCTGAGATTTTTTTGCCTATCAGGATGCGCCACTACCGTGGATGATTGCTATTACGAGAAAAGAAGTCCTCCTCTGGCAAGATAAGAAGAATCCTCTTCTCTGTCAGATAAGTGATCTCCCTGAAGGCAGCTATAGTACACTCGCCCCAATTGACTTTGATTCTCCGAAACATACAATACAAACCAGGAATGACCACACTCGTGTGGTAGCAAATCTTCCTCTGAAAAATCCACAAAATAAAATCCAGCCTCTCTACGCAAAAGACCCAAATATAACCCTCAAATCCCATGGCTCATAATGAACTCCTCCATAGCAAAATCCGTGAATGCGTCGGCATCACTCTTGAGTCAAACGAAGAGCTCTATCTCGTAGTCAGAAAGCACTGGATTATTCTTGCTGAAACATTTGTATTTTTAGTAATACTTCTCGTTATATGTGTAGCTCTTTATTTTATTGGTAACTTCACACGCATCCCGGTCATTTTCACAGTCGTGACAATTATGGGCATGATAATGGTCTCAATACAGTATATATTTGTTCACTGGGTCAATAATGAGCTCGACCTACTCATTATCACGAATCGTCGAATTATAGCCTACGATCAGGTCAAATTTCTCGATAGAAAAATGTCTCAGACAACCATTGATCTCGTCCAAGAAGTGAATGCTTCGACATCTGGGCTCCTCTGAAATCTCCTCCATTATGGCAATATGATGGTGCGTACAGCGAGTGATTCTGCAAATAATGTTTCTGATTTTAACATGACACACATACCCAACCCAATAGAGACTTCGAGAATTATTCATGGATTTATTGATGAATATAGACACTCTCTCGATACGCCATGACAGAAGTAAAAATCGATGAAAGCTGGAAACACGCGCTTCAGTGAGAATTTGAGAAGCCCTATTTTCACGAGCTGTCTCAATTTGTAAAAAATGAGATACTCGCTGGAAAAACTATCTACCCTCATCCAAAAAATATATTTGCTGCGATGGATATGACACCGTTTGAAAAAGTACGAGTTGTCATCCTCGGTCAAGACCCCTATCATGGTCCTGGACAGGCTCATGGTCTCGCTTTTTCCGTACAGGAATGAATCAGAAATCCACCTTCTCTGCTTAATATATTTAAGGAAATACAGAGTGATGTAGGCACACCTGCTCCTCGCAATGGTGATCTATCACGCTGGGCAGATCAATGAGTCCTTCTCCTGAATACCACACTCACTGTTGAAGCTGGTAATCCCATGTCTCACGCTGGGAAATGATGGGAGACTTTTACTGATGCAACCATTCACACTCTCTCAGAAAATCGCGATTTCCTCATATTTCTCCTCTGGTGAAGTCACGCTCAGAAAAAAAAATCTCTCATCGATACAACGAAACATATCGTCCTCGAAGCACCTCACCCCTCTCCCCTCTCGGCCCATCGCGGTTTCCTCGGCTGCCGTCATTTTAGTAAAACAAATGCTCTCCTGAGAGAACATTGATTGAGTGAAATAGTTTGGTAGATTTGACAAATACATATTGTGCTCATAATAACCATTATGAACACAGGCGAACAATCACATCAACAAGAGGCATTACTCAATAATATCCCAGAAAATCCATACGAAGTCTCACCGGGCATGCCTGATCTCATACCTCTCGAATGGAGAGAAATTCTGCAAGAAGAGGGAGTTTGTGTAAATGGAGATGAAACAGCAGTCAGGCGTGCTGGTTTGAGATTTTATGTAAAATATAAAGATAAAAGAGTCTCTTCTATTTTATTTTCTAATAACGATCTAGACAGACGGAATGCCCAGATTAATCTCTCCATGCTCGTCGCAGATCTAATTAAATTATGAATATATAAAACTTCTCGGATTATTGATTGGATAAATTTATATGCAACAGCACGGTGAATCTCATATTGAGAGCGAATAAAAAATCTCACAACAACAGATGGTAAAACTGTTCCCTATGGTATAAATCAGGAAAAATTCTTTCAGGATAATACTCAGGCATTTGAGCATATTGGAAAATGCTACTTGAAATATTCAGAATGAAATAATGAAGCTGATTTACTTGAGACAAGTAATGCAATTCTGAGTATTCTTCAGACATACATCAACCAATTTGGCTTCAATGCAATTGAAGTATTTGCAATCAAGGGCAGAGAAATACTAAACCACAGCGTCTTTTTACCAGAAATTATTAATAAGATCTGCAATTGGTATTTGTCTGCCCAGGAATCAAGTATGCTCGTAGCTCTTGGAGTTGATAATTTTTTCCACTTTTCACAACAAAATAATGCGAAACCTTCTTCATTTCCTCGTTTACTCAGTAGGCTTTTTGGTATAGAGTGACTTACAAGGCAAGAATTTAGGAAGAATTTGGCTTGTGATATGGTTTTATTAAAAAATAATCCGCCAGAACACACTCTCGAATGAATAAAAAAAATCTCTAAAGCCATAAATTTAAACACAATGGAGGAGTGAATGCAGTATCATACAATTCCATGAGAGCATGGAACTGTTATCTCGAATTATTCAGAATTATCAAAAATGATTTTTGTAGAATTTGATGTTCAGGAATGAAAAAGCTGAGTGATATTCTGTTATGATGGTGAGAATTTTTATCAACGAATAACGCTTAATGCTGAGCTCGATGTATCGTACTATGTACCTCTTCACTCTTCTGGTCCAAATTTTCCTAACTTTGCTGCGTACCATAACTACATAGAAGCTATGGTTGTCTTATGCTCATTTGACAGGATGTCTCGGACCATTGAGGCAAAAACAAAAGGAACTGAATCAAAAACTACTGATTCTGGACTAGATATATCCATACTTATGGATATCTGAGAAAAAATAATTCAAAATCCTGGCGATCTAGAGATATTCATGAGCCTTCTCTTGAGTCGTATGAATCCTGTAAGCGTTGATGCACATCGTCATGGTCGAGGTCGGCAAGTTATGCAAATTACAGAAAAATCAGGATTTTACCATCGTCCTCCCGCTATTTTTATCCGACAAGCTATCGGATTCCCTGTTCAGGAGCAGAGAGCACTAGCTCAGAAATACTGACAAAAACTCCATGCATATATCGGTAAAGTAGATACAAAAACTAAAGAAGCATACGAAAGAATGGAATCAGTTAAAACTGCTTTTGATACTGAAGCACTTCAAAAACTCCCTCTGGGTGAAAGACTTGAAAAAATTCGTGAGCTCTACAGCACAAATCCTGATCATATTTCGAGTAAATCTATAACAGATATAGCAAAAACTCGGCAAAGATGAGGTTTTGAACCTTTGAAATATGATTGAGAACTTATCTGAAAATTTTCCTTCGAGAGACTGACCGATGACGGTCCATTAATTGATTTCCTCTATAAAAGAGCCCCTACACTTATCAGTGAAATAGAATCAGACATTCTTCAAGTATCCCAAGATACTATGAGCTCTCTTACTCCAGAAGAGTTAGTCGAATACGATAAAATCTGAAATTCTCTCTCACAGCTTCATGTGCATTTTACTTCTATTGATCTCTCAAATGAGGGGAAAAAACAAAGCATATTAGTTCTACAAAATGCGCTTACTCGCCTGAACGGAGAACTCTCTCGAGAATTTCTCGCAAAACTTACAGGATTTGTCTACCTCTTTGAATGTGAGAATATTAGAAAAAATATTGATACAGTGGATTCAGAAAACTAACTGGTGCCCCAAACAGGAATCGGACCGGAACGAATTTCACGCCGAGTAAGCGAGGATGTAGTGAAATGAAGTGAGTGGAAATGGTCCTCTTATAAAAATGGTGCCCCAAACAGGAATCGGACCTGTATTTGCTCGTTAGGAGTGAGCCGTTCTTCCATTAAACTATCAGGGCGTGTGTCGACATTATAGAGAAAAGTGGAAAGAAAAAAGTCATAAAATCACGATTTTTCCAGAATTTTTCACTATTTTTCATATAAGTCTAGTTATATGGCCCTCTTTTGGGCATTTCTGTATTTCATGTACGAGAAAAAAAGAGTATAATACAACCTATATACACATGTCTCTCGAACTGCTTTTCCTCCTCGTACTCCTCATCACATTTCCCATTGTTGGGACAGTGGTAGTATTTCTCGTGAAAAAAAGCATCGATCAGGCTCGTTGTCTCGATAAAGTACACCTCCAAATACTCATCCCCCGGAAGGACTCTGATGCGGATGCGAAACAAGATAATTCAAAAGATTTCAAAGACTACATAGGTCTCATGGAGCAACTCCTCACCGCTATGAGCTCGCTCTATTCTGGCAAATTCATGAATAAGCTCAGAGGACAACATACTTTTTCTCTCGAATACATCGCCTACCAGAATCAGCTCTATTTTCACATGGTGGTCCCGCGGAAATACCAGGGACTTGTAGAGAAACAAGTGACGAGTTTCTTCTCAGATGCTGTCATCGAAGAAGTAGAAGAAATCAACCTCTTTGAAGGAGGCGACCTCCACTATGCGACAGAATGTCTGACACTCGGTCATAACTATATATTCCCGATAAAGACGCACCAAAAGCTCGAATCAGATCCCATTAATAACATCACCAATGCTCTCTCCAAACTCGATGAAGATGAGTCATGTATGATACAGATCATGCTCAGACCGACCGATAATCACTGGCAGAAACATGCGAGTAAGCATGCTAGTCATATGCAGAAACATGGTCACGGTGGAGGAGGTTTTAGCCCTCTGAGTCTGATAAAGTGATTCATCAATTTCTGGAAAACAGATACAAAAGATGATGGAAAACACGAAGAAAAAGAAGGTCCCAGCGCTCTCGAGTCAGAAGAAGTAAAACTCATCGATGAAAAGAGTAAGAAAATCGGTTATGACGCGATAATTCGTATCATGACTGTTGCTCGAGATCATCACGAGTGTGAGATGCAGATGAAGAATATTCTCTCATCATTTGAACAATTCAAGAGCCCAGATACCAACTATTTCCATGACTCACACGAACATGCAAGTGCACGGACGGTCAGAAATATTCTCTATCGTACTTTTTCACGACCAGGCTGGAAAAAATGGAAATCTATGATTCTCAATGTTGAGGAGATTTCTTCACTCTTTCACTTCCCTCATAGTAAATACAATCTCACACCTGAGATAAAGTGGCAAAAATTCAAAATCGTCAAAGCACCAGATAATATACCAAAAGAAGGAATTCTCCTCGGGCACAATATCTACCGAGGGAAAAAAGTACCTATCTACATGAAGGCAGAAGACCGCATGCGACACTTCTATGTCGTCGGTCAGACAGGTACTGGTAAGACAACCATACTCGAAGCAATGGCACGGCAAGATGCAAAAATGGGTCATGGCATGGCTGTGATGGATCCTCACGGAGATTTCGCCAGTGGACTCCTCCCCCATATCCCAAGGAGTCGTGCTGATGATGTCATATACTTCAATCCGAGTGATACGGCTCGCCCGATGGGTCTGAATCTCCTCGAAGCACGGGATGCAGAAGAGAGAGAATTCGTAGCTCAAGATGCGACGAAGATGATGATCAAGTTGTTTGGTAATGAAGTATTCGGACCACGAATCCAGGATTACTTTCTCAATGGTGTCCACACGCTCATGGAATACCCAGCTGGTGGTGCTCTCACAGATATAGTCCGACTCTTCACTGATGAAAATTTCCAGATGGAGAGACGCAGAACGCTGCAAAATAAGATCGTCAAATCATGGTGGGACTATACCTATGCTGCAATGGGTGACCGCGAGAAAAAGGAGATGATCCCCTACTTCCAGGCGAAATTCTCAGGATTTATCACCAACGAACTCCTCAGAAATATTATCGGTCAGACGAAGAGCTCTTTTCAAGTCGATGACATCATGAACACTGGGAAAATACTCCTCATCAATCTCTCAAAAGGTATCCTCGGAGACCTGAATTCGAAACTCCTGGGTATGATATTTGTGACAAAGATTCAGGGGGCAGCTATGGCACGACAAAAGATAGATAAAGAACTCCGAAAAGATTTCTTCTTCTATATGGATGAGTTTCAGAACTTCGTCACAGACTCTATCGAATCAATCCTCTCAGAAGCTCGTAAGTACCGTCTATCGCTCAATGTCGCTCATCAATACCTCTCTCAGCTCGAGCAATCAGACGCACTTACGAAGAGCTCTGTGAATCTCAAAAATGCGATATTTGGTAATGTGGGCTCGATGATGAGCTACAAGGTCGGTGCTGAAGATGCTGAGAAGTTAGAGAAAGAATTCGCTCCAAATTTCTCTGGTGGCGATCTCGTGAATATGGATAAATTTAAGGGTGTCATGAGGCTCATGATCGATGGTCAAGTCTCTCGAGCATTCAGTCTCAT
>CAYQWU010000020.1:773-10936 GCA_964421335.1 uncultured Candidatus Peribacteria bacterium | reverse complement strand
AAGGGAGAGTATAGAAAATATTTTATGATTTCAAATTTTTCTCCACGATATACCCAAACTTCTTCTTCCCCACCTGAATGAGTTTTTTCTTTTTATCTACCATGACCATCATTTTTGGATCAGTCGCAACGACTTCATCCACTTTTACACCATTGGAACTGAGAGCATTGCGAGCCTCAGTAGAATTCCCTACCATGCCAATCTCACGAATGAGGGTGACAATAGGATATTCCCCTGCTGGATGTTCATAGAGTGTGATATCGTCATCAGATGGTCGAGCTCAGCCAGCAATAGTGGCTTCGAAATATTCCTCTGCATGGTTCACAGAATCTGCGTCGTGATAGAGCCAGACCACTTCTCTAGCTAGCTTTTTCTTGATTTCACGAGGATGAATTCCTTTTTCTAAATCTTTTTTCACTTGTGCGATTTCCTCAATTTCGCAGGTTGTACAACTCTCAAAGTATGGAATTATCTGACTATCCGGTATCTCCATGATTTTCACGAACATATCATTGGCTGACATATCGAGTGAGATGTAGTTTCATTTTGTCTTACTCATCTTCTCACCATCAGTTCCCATGATGAGCGGTGTGATGAGGATATCCTGTTTTTCCATACCATGAGCCTCCATGAGAGTCCGACCTGCGAGGAGATTGAAGTATTGATCATTTCATCCCAGCTCTACATCACATGAGCCATATTTTCTAGCTATCGCGACACTATCATACCCCTGCATGATGGGATAGAGAAATTCCTGGAGACTTATACGAACACCAGATTTAAATCGTTTTGAGAAATTATCGCGATCGAGCATCTCAGCCACTGAGAAATTCTTCGCGAGCTCCCCTACTCCACAGAAATTTACTGCATCGAGTCATTCACTGTTGTAGTAGACTTCTACTTTTTTGAGATCGAGAATTTTTCAAAAAAGAGAGAGATATTTCTCCGCATTTGCGCGAGTTTCCTCTCGCTTGAGCATTGGCCGCTCTGCATCTTTGTCAGAAGAATCCCCTACCTGAGCTGTCGCATCACCGATGAGGATGATTATCTCATGTCCGAGATTTTGAAATTCACGGAGCTTCAAGATAGGAACTGCATGACCTATATGCACAATAGGTGCTGTCGGATCGATACCAAATTTTACTCGAAGTGTTTTACCACTTTCGAGGCGCTTTGTGAGAGAACTCGAGTCGATAATTCGTGAGACTCATTTTGTGAGGAGATTTTCAAACTGTTTTTTCATAGACGCATTATGAGAAATATGGAAACTGAATCAAGTTAGTTTTTGCGAGAATCTTTCAGAACTGCTTGCATTTTCCGAACCTCTGGACTCATCTTGAGAGCACTTTGGAGGCGATGAATTTTTGTGAGATTCGTGGGAATGACCTTTTTCTCAAAGGAAAATGATGTGCCACAACCACAGCGGGATTGGATTTTTTCAGAGACCAGATAGTATTTTCATTTTGCTTTTGCGATTTGCGCTCCATCGAGCAAGGGGGCAAGCTCTGGCACAACCCAAAAAGAAATACCCTGATAATTATCAGATTGAATTCTGTCGTCCGAAAACGCTCTTGAGGAAAGAGAAATCTTCGACCCAGCGCAGCCAGCATTTACTATATCAATATTCACATCTGTGATTCATTGAGCGAGAAATTCTGAGCAACTATGTCTATCGAGGCGTACGAACATAAAATATTGATAACACCATCTTACCAAAAAATGGGAAGAGTAAAGCCTATTATATCCTCTTGCTTATGGGCTTTTAACGATAGCATATACTCATAATTATTTCTTATAATCATTCATACTTCTTATGGCAAAAGTTCTTCTCAAAAAAAAGGTTTTTCCAGCATCTATACTGAGCACCCTGATACCGACTGTCATAGATAAAACACCGGGTGGGGAAAGAGTCTACGACATCTATTCTCGACTCCTCGAGGATCGCGTGATTTTCCTCGGAGAAGCTATCGATTCGATGGTTGCAAATACTGTCATTGCACAGCTCCTCTTCCTCGAAAAACAGGACGCAAAAGCACCAATTACTATGTACATCAATAGTCCTGGTGGTCATGTGACAGCTGGTCTCGCTATCTATGATACGATGCAATACATCAAACCCGATGTCATCACAGTCGCTGTCGGTATGGCTGCAAGTATGGGTTCTGTTATCCTCGCAGGTGGAGCAAAGGGCAAACGCTACGCCCTCCCACATACAGAGATCATGATTCATCAGCCGCTCGGTGGCGCAGAAGGACAGGCAACAGAAATCAGACTCGCTGCAGAACATATCCTCAAAACAGGTACAGTACTGTATAAAATCCTCGCAAAACACACAGGACAACCAATCGAACAAATCGAAAAAGACTGTGATCGTGATAACTTCATGGACGCAAAACAGGCTCTCAAATACGGTCTCATCGATAAAATAATCAACAACGAGGCATAATTCTATATTTCTATTTCTTTAATTTTTTCTATGAAAAAGTATATCGTCGAATTCGTTGGAACATTTTTCTTTGTTCTGTGTATTATAGGGATTATTTATAATATCTCTGCACTTTTGGCACTTCATATCGGTCTTGCTCTCACAACGCTCGTCTACATGGGTGGTGGCATCTCTGGTGCTCACTACAATCCTGCTGTCACCCTATCCATATTTCTCAACAAAAAAATATCATCTCGTGATGCTCTCGGATATATCATATCTCAGCTTCTCTGAGCACTCTGTGCCTATATCGTGATGACTCGGTGACTCGATATCAGCCTCCCCGCAGTTGCCCTGATGAGTGATATGAAATCAATCTTTATAGCTGAGTTACTCTTTACTTTCGCTCTCATATCAACAGTGCTCTATACCGCTGTCAATCCTGCTACAGCAGGAAATAGTTACTTCGGAATAGCTATCGGTGCAATAGTAGCTATTGGAATAGTCGCAGTAGGACAAATATCGGGGTGATTCTTTAATCCAGCTGTATTATTCGGTATTGGGATGTTCTGAATTTCTCTCAAAACAGCCCTAATCATCCTCATAGGACAGCTTGCTGGTGCGACATGAGCAGCATTTCTCTACAAATACATAGTCAGGAAATAACCCCTGAAAATAACTCGAAAAAACTGATTCCTCCCAGAATCAGTTTTTTTATGCGAAATACTTGTAATGAAGCGAAATATCTGGTATATTTTATGTATGGATACACCCCTATTTCCTTCTCAGACAGAAAAACACAATGCGATGATTAGCTATTGTTTCCTGGCTATTTTTATGCTCATATCGAGACAGGAACAGTTTACAGGGAAATTTGTTAGAAGTCATGCACGGTATGCGACTATCCTCCATATAGCCTTTTTAGTACTCATAATAGCCCTCTCCCAGACGCAGAGCTTCTCGTCAGTCATCATCTACGATTTCACTTGGGTACACGGAATTCTCTTTATCTTATTTTTTGGACTTCTCGCACTTCTATGAAACGGTATATACAGTGCACTAAGGTGAGAAAAACCACGGATTTCCCTGTCAGAATTTACTCTCAAAAACTTTGAAAAAGAGTTCACAGATGAAGTTGGTGTATCAAAAGATGAAAAAACACCGATAATTCTCTCACATATACCATTTCTCGGTATTTACCTCGCAGCAAAATACGGCTGAAAACTCTCACAGGGAGAGAAATTTGGAACATGGATATGTATCGCGGGTATCGTCTCAACCTTCATCGATCCGAGTCTCACACTTCTCATCGCGATAATCCTCTGAACGATGTTCTGGATAGTCTATCAAGCAGTTTGAACCGCCAATACATCAACAGTGCATCTGCTCGGTAATCACCTATTGGGGTGACGCGAGGTTCAGATATACATCAGGAGCTGTCTGATCTACGCACGGGAGATATTCAAACATGGACAAAAAATCCCCTCTTGGATAGAAATAGAAGAGAAAAATAGAGGGGCTTCTTTTGAATACAGGAAAGATGGATTCTCACCATTTCTCTACATACCTCTGATACATATAGTTCTCGTAGTGAAAATATGGAAAAATAACGAATTAAAATTACATATCACACAGGCAATACTCCTCTCTCTGTTATTTCTGTATGGAATTCTCTGGTGAGGGTCTGCAGTGACGATACTCGCCTTGCTCGCTGCATTCTGGTGATACATCCAGGCACTCTACCACAAGGATTCACATATTCCTGTCATCGGAGAATGTGCAGAATGAATACTTTGGCTCGCAAAACTCTGGAAACAGAGGAGCAAACCAGAACAGGTCCATCTCTCTACAAATAAATAAAACCTATGCATAAACTCGCACGCATCATACTCGAATCTTATCTCTTTGAGAAAAAAACTCTCACCACCGCTGATATAGAAAAAGTAGAACAACTACCGAAAGAAAAATCTCCAGTTTTTATCACTATCATGGATGGTGAGGAAATCGTCGGAAGCACAGGAAGAATCTACCCAAAACATGATACTATCGCGGAAGAGCTCATAGAAAATACGACACTTCTCGTCGAGGATCCGAGATTCCAACCATACAAAGATAATCCAGAAAAAACGAGAAAGCTCCACTATCGTGTTGATGTATTTCATGACGAAGACAGACGAATTCTTCATCATCCTGATGAACTCACGAGTGCCAGTGAAGGGATGATTCTCCTCTGCCAGAAACAAGAAAAAGTAGGTGTCATACTCCCTCACATGTTTAGTTCACCTCTTTCTGGGGAAGAAGTCTATCATCGTATTATCAAAAAAATAAATCTCGATACAGCACATCTCGGGAAAGGAGATGTCATACTTTACTGAGTAAAAACAGAAGTTTTCGAGGATGAAAAATAAATTACAGAGGTAAATTCTGTTGCATTTTGTTTTTTGCTTTTATAATCACCGTACAAATGTATGGGTGTGTAGCTCAGTTGGTTAGAGCGCGTCTCTGATAAGGACGAGGTCCCTGGTTCAAATCCAGGCACACCCACCATTTTGTAATATGTCGGGAAGTGGCGCAATTGGCTAGCGCACCGCGTTTGGGACGCGGGGGTTGCAGGTTCGAGTCCTGTCTTCCCGACCATATACACGGCCCCATCGTCTAACGGTTAGGACAGCTGGTTTTCATCCAGTAAACCGGAGTTCGACTCTCCGTGGGGTCACCAATTAGATTTATCATTAAAAAATACTCTCATTTTGAGAGTATTTTTTAAAATTATCAACTATATAATAGTAGTCCTATATTTTTATATATCTAACAATGAAAGTGCGTCTCCTCTCAAACGAGTGAGTATGCTCTCTACGGCTTCAGGGCGAACACTTTCAGGACCTGATAAATATTTTTCATATAAGGTTAAAAAATCCTCCACTTTCATATCAGGTCGGGCTTCAAAAGTAAAATCACTTTTATGGTCAAGCCCGTCGGCCCACATACAGCTTAGTGCTCTTCATGCAACTCTAGATTCTTCACGGGCGCTTAGAAAATATCATACAACACTTTCTGTACGTGTAGGAGAACGAAATTTTAGAGGTTTCTCATCTCAATCTCAAGGACTATTCATAAAATATGATTAAAAAATAACCTAATTATATAATAATATAAATAAATATATTTGTCAAATATTTATTCTGGGGCAGTATTTTTTGCCTAAAAGAACCTTTTCTCTATACTCACCGAGTTCTATTGGAGAGGTCGCATAGTGGTCTAGTGCGCACGCTTGGAAAGCGTGTGTGCCGCAAGGCACCGAGGGTTCGAATCCCTTCCTCTCCGCCATGATTTAAACATTTAGGGATTCTCACCACTCACTTCGTTCGGGTTGACTCGATGCTCGCTTGCTCACATCTCCCCCTTCCTCTCCGCCATTGCTCATAAAAAAATCTCAGACTTAGCTGAGATTCTTTTAAATTATTCTGAGAAATATTCTTCTGCTTTCACCCAATCAAGAACATTCCAGAATGCTGCAATGTAGTCAGCTCGCTTATTCTGATGTTTGAGATAGTAGGCATGTTCCCAGACATCGATACCTACGATAGGCTTTTCTCAGTCTGAGAGTGGCGTATTCTGACCGACAGTCTGACGGAGAGCGAGTTTACCATCCTGGTCTCTTACGAGCCACGCCCATCCAGAACCAAATACAGTGAGAGCTTTGCCAGCGAATTGATCCCTGAACTCATCAAAGCTTCCAAAAGTGTCCTGAATAGCTGTAGAGAGTTTGCCAGTTGCTAGGACACGATTAAGTGGATTTGGCGTAAGAATTGTCCAAAAAAATGAATGATTCAGATGTCCTCAGAGGTTATTGATAACTCCTTGTTTTTTATCAGCAGGTACTTCGTCGAGATGCTGTATGAGCTGTTCTGGGGTGTATTTCGTGAGGAGATCAGTTCACTCGAGGAGTTTCGTGTAATTAGTGATATAGGTCTGGTGATGACGACTATGATGAATCTCCATGGTGAGGGCATCAATATGAGGCTCGAGAGCATCATAAGAAAACGGAAGTGGTGGGAGAGAATGATCCATAAAAATTAAATAAAAGAATAAATAGCGTCGGCATTGATGAGGTTATCTCGCGAGTCGAAATAAACTCCTTCTCAAGCAAGTATAGTGCGTTTCTCTGAAACTCAAAAAGCATATCCACCAATAGTGCCATCAGTTTTTACCACACGATGACATGGTACCTGTGGGGCATGAGGATTCCTAGTCAATGCTTGCCCAATGGCCTGAGAGCTCCGACATCCGACGAAATCACCCAGGAGTTTGTAGGTAGTCACTTTGCCTTTGGGAATGAGTTTCAATGCATCGTAGACTCTTTTTTGAAAATCCGTCATTTTAAATTCTTAATTGCTGTAAAAAATCTCAGATTATTTTCAACGAGGCATCCCATAGAAATCCAGCCCCTTCTGGTCGACCATAGACTTCGTGTGAAAATTCTTCTTCTTTCCTTTCTTGAAGAATCCTCGCTCATCAACTATCCCTGCTTCGAGAAGAGTAGGAAAGCTCTTTGAGATGAGTTTTTTCTTGGGCCAGTTTTGCTTATTTTCGAGATAATGCTTCCTTTTTTTAAATGATTGATTACTCCTGGTTTGCCCATTTTCACTTCACATAAAAACCTGAAAGGTAGTTTTTTTAACATTCTTCGAAAGACGACGAGCCTTTGCTTGAGCTTTGACGACTGATCATTTGAGTCCGTGTTTATTTGCCATATGGTGATATGGTACGAAAACGAAAAAAAAATCAATGGAAAAGACTTACTGTTTCATCTCAATTATACGACGAGCAATAGCAAAAACATCCCTTTTTGAGGCGATTTTTGAAGTTGGAAAATCAAATTTTGCATCAACCAATCAGAGACTAAAAGCGGTACCAATAACATTTGTTTGCCAAGGCTCAAATTCACCACCACTATATTGCTGGATTCTGATGTTTGAAGCGCGTAGGAGCATACTCACAGCCTCTACCAGAGGGATACTCTCTTCCGGTTTGAAATAGTTACCACCTTCTTGAGTGATAATACCTCTTTCGAGAGCATTTTCTATAGTGCGACACGCCCAGGAATTAGGCCTGCGTGCAGACACATCCCAGAAGATTCCGCGACAAATATATGATTCAGGAATATATGCATTGGAGAGCTTCATAGCGAGGGCTACTGCTTCCTGACGTGGGAGAATATCTCAGACCTTGTAAGCGCTTGCTGGAGTCTTTTTACTTATATAACCGAGCGCTGCTAAATACTCGGGATCGGAGAGACGGGATAATTTACTTTTTTGTGTGATAGTTTGTTCTTTCGCTTTTTCATTTGTATGGAAGAAGAGTTGTTGTTCCTGTATAATTTTTTGTTTTTGTTTCAATATATCTAGGTATCGGGAAGCGTCTACGATATACGCACCGGATGAATTGATACGGAGACTCTCATTGAGACTGTCATAGACAATATCGGGCGATACGGCTCCAAATTGATTGAATCCTAGAGCAATAATGCCCGCAATCATCGGCGCAGAAAAGGAAGTACCACTATCTGTATCATAGTCCACTCAATATTCTTTATTAAAAACAGCGATAGAGGTAGAAAATATATTTTCACCTGGTGCAAAAAATGAAACACAGGAACCATAATTTGACCAGCGTGCACGAGCTCATGAGAAATCGAGAGACCCTACTCCAATAGAATATTTCTTAGTTCCACTACTATTACAGACAGGAGAAATGGGATTTATACTGGTATTGATACCACTGTTTCTAAAGGAAAGAACATCTCCATTTCAACCAGCAATAACAACGATAATACCCTTTTCATAGGCCATTTTCATCACCTCATCATATTGATTACTATAGATAAATTGACTCTGTCAGAGACTCAGGTTGATGATGTTTACTTTTTTACTAATAGCATAATGCATCGCATTAATAATAGCACTTTCCTTCGCATTTCATGCAAAATCAAACACTCTGAGTGGCATAATAGAGACATTCTGTGCTATACCTGCGATTCATCGATTATTGTTTGCTGTTGCTCAGATGATACCTGCAATCATAGTTCCATGCTTTCCTGTTGGGAAATTATCAGGTAATTCATCTCACACGAAATTCTTTATCTTGCTCGAGCCATAAGCAGAGCCAGTCTCAACCCAGATATTATCAGTCAGATCCGGATGGTTGATATTGACACCGTCATCTATAACTGCGACGAGGACTTTATTATTTTTTGTCACTTTACCCCATGCATCAGGAACACGGAGGTCATTGAGATACCCCTGCAGATGAGAGAAAGTATCGCTACTCATGGGTTTATTTTTGTATATTCACTTTTCGATGTCTCATTTGAGCTCTTCTATTGCCTCCTCTGATTCTTCTATCTGTTCTCTACCTCGAGCATAATAACGAGCATGTTCGTAGTATTCTAGGGCATTCTTCGCATCATTCTTATTGAGATATACAGAGGCTATGTTGTAGTGAGCCCTGTATGATTCAGGATTGAGAATTATAATCTTATTATATTGTTCTAGGGCTTTGTCCCATTGCGAACGACGAAAATAGTTGTTTCACAAATTCAGATAGTTTTCGATTTTTTGATTGATGGATCGGACAGAAGATACACACTCATTATATACATTCTCAACGGTCACTGCTTGGATAAAAAGTTCGGAGAGTGATTGCCCGAGAGATACTTTTTTAGGATCATTTGACGAAAGCAATCTCCAGCTATCCATAGTAGAAACTACTCTATTCTTAATAGAATCATAATTCTCTTGTTCTTTACTACAATCTCTTGAGGCATAGGAAAAACTCCCCTGGAAGAGAATTAAGAGTACAATAAAGAGAATTTTTCTCATACTCTTTGAGTTTACCCTTCTTTTAGCCTTGAGTCAACTTTCTGGTGAGGATTTCTGTGAATATTTTAGGATTTCCACTTCACTTGCTTTCTTTCATACAATTTCCCACGAAATAGCCGAAAAGGTTAACCTTTCCAGCCCTATATTCAGCGATTTGTTCAGCACTGGCTGCGAGGACTGCATCGACGATAGCCTCCATAGCACTCGTATCGTTCACTTGACGAAGTCCCTTTGTATCAACTATTTCATCAGTATCACCACCTTCATTGAGGAGAATTCGGACGACTTCCTGGGCATTCGTAGAGGAGATTTCATCATTTTTGAGCATATTTACGACCTTTGCGAGAGCCTCTGGAGTGATTTTGAGAGTAGAGAAATCTATCTCTTCATCTCCTTTTTTGAGGATTCCGAGAATCACCGTGAGGATGAGAGAGGCAGATTTCTTTGGCTCGTTGGTCAGAGCAACAGTTTTCTCGTAAAAATCGGACATAGCACGCTCAGAACTGAGAATTCGAGCATCATCTGGGAGAAGTTTCCATTCGTTCAGATATTTCTGACGACGATCTATCGGGAGTTCCGCAATTTTTCGCTCATCGATGTATTCCTGCGTGATAACGAGAGGTGGTAGGTCTGGCTCTGGGAAATAGCGGTAGTCCATAGCGTCTTCCTTTGACCGAAGTGAGTGACTCTCGCCTGCATCATCATCCCAGCCACGAGTTTCCTGATCGAGGGTACCATTCTCATCGTAGATTTCTGTCTGTCGTTTTACTTCAGCATCAATAGCTCGACCGATTTGTTGAAATGAGTTCAAATTCTTCAGCTCCACACGATTGCGAAGTTCATGACTCCCCTCTGGA
>CAYQWU010000020.1:0-763 GCA_964421335.1 uncultured Candidatus Peribacteria bacterium | reverse complement strand
ATTCACATCACAGCGAAGCTGTCATTTCTCCATATCAGCATCGCTCGCGCCAGTAAATCGCATAATTTTCTGTAATTCTTTGAGGTAATCCAGGACATCTTCCTTCCCGCGGAAATCAGGCTCCGTCACGATCTCCATGAGTGGGCTTCATGCACGATTAAAATCTATGAGAGACTTCGTCACAGAATGCTTGGAACCACCGGCATCAGCCTCGATATGTATCCGACGAATCTGAAACCGCTTCAATTCTTCACCAACAAACGCATCGAGATGACCATGCTCTGAGAGAGGATGAAAAAGCTGTGTGATCTGGTATCCCATTGGTAGATCAGGGTAGAAATAGCTCTTTCGATCAAACTGAGAAAAAGTATTCACGGTCATGCGGAGCCCATGAGAAGCCCGAACGGCAAGATCGACCACACCCTCTGAAAGCGTCGGAAGCGCCCCAGGAAGCCCCAGAGAAACAGGTCAGATATTGATATTTGCATCACGCTCTAGAGCAACAGCATTTGGCTCACCACCAAACATCTTGGTAATACTTCCTACACGGACATGGGTCTCAAGACCGATAACTATTTCGTATTTCATATGTGCTGAATTGTAGGGATTTTTCTGATATGACAAATAGGGTAATTTGACAAATAGAAATATTTTAAATAATACATCTTATGAATGCAGTAATAGAGGCTGATAAACGGATTGAGATAGTCTGACATGAAATCCGAAAGTCAGTCAAAGAATATCTCCGAACATCCGACCGATT
>CAYQWU010000019.1:0-10949 GCA_964421335.1 uncultured Candidatus Peribacteria bacterium | reverse complement strand
TTCTCTAGACATAGTTTATAAAATATTATTTCTCTGAATTTTATTCTTTGTCATCCAGGATAGTAGTCTTTCTTTCTTGAAATGCCCTAAAGATGAGTATCTTTTAGGCATTATTTTTATTATTATCTTCTATGGCTGAGCCTAAAAAAAAGACTGCGACAAAAAAATCATCAACTACCAAAAAAGCAGCTCCAAAAAAGTCTCCATCAAAGAAAACAACAGCAGCTCCAAAAAAGACAACAGCTCCGAAAAAAACTGTCGCTGCCCCTGTCACTAAAACTGTCACAAAACCTGCAACAAAAAAAGTATCACCTGCAAAGAAAGCTCCCGTCAAAACTGTTGAGTCAACTTTTACAAAAGAGCTAATCCCTGAAATAGTTTCTACAAAGAAAAGTATCACGGATATGAGTATATTTGCGACAGTGCTCGCAGTTTTTGTCGTCGCTCTCGTCGTCCTCGGGGGGTATATCTATTCACGACAGGCTCGCATGATAGATGAGTCTGTACCAGCTCCAGTCGTGAGTGAGCCTCAGAAGATCAGTATATCATCATCAGTGATCCTCACTCCAGAGGTCATGTCTGTTCTCGAGAGTCTCGTCACACAGACAGCTATTGCTCCAGATGAAGTCCTCCTCAGCGTCAGAAAAATCGAAGATGTCGCTGCTGCTCAGACCGAATCTCCTGATTTTTTCCTCAATGTTCAGTCTTGAGATTTCGTCTTTGAATTCAAGAGTACGAGCGTTCTCTTCCGTCCTTCTACAAAACAGATCATCACAACAGGCATCCTCCCGAAAGAGCCGAAATAAAATATTTATTCATCCGCATGAGTCCCGCCTAGGCGGGATTTTTTATTCAAAAAATGCTACGAGGCTCATCCCAATAACTCCCAAGACGAAGAGTAATACTGTTATATATTTCATCTTTTTACTTGATTGAGCATGTATCATGGGGAGGAGTTCGACATTTGAGACATAGAGAAGAGATCCACCTGCGAGAGCGCTTGAGAGGGCTACGAGAGTAGGGGAGAGATGTCCTATAATCGGTCCAGAAATAACGAAACCTATCGATGCTGCGAATCAGAAGAGGATAATGAGCATCATCTGTGTTTTTTTATAAAAGAGTGAATCTCTCATCATCGATGCGACTGAGAGAGAAACCGGTATCTGATGAATAGCAACTCCAGAGAGTATGCTGAGTCCAAGGGTGTTATCCATAGCAAACCCAGCTCGTATACTCAGCCCATCAAAAAGTGTATGGATGAAAATCGCGATCCATGCGACGATAACGACATGATTGTAGTGTTCATGAGGATCTTCATGTGAATGCTCATGATGACTATGATCGTGTGAGTGTGGCGTGAGGATTTCCTCGAGGAGATAGATTATGAGAAAACCTATAATAAAGGCATAAATAGAATATTGACTCACCTCGAGAGTTTCAGGAAGGATATGGACGAGTGAGACAGAAAACATCGTGCCAGCACCGAGGGCAATAAGGAGGTGGAGGATTTTTTGATTAATTTTTTCAAAGAAATAGAGCACAATTCCAACAGAAGAAATCACGAAAAGTCCAATGACAATAAAGAGAGAAGACATAGGAGAAAGATTAAGAATTATTTTTTTGAACAAGATTTACAGGTGCCCATTACTTCCAATATATGCTCTTCACACTGAAATCCATGAGCATGGATACAGTGATGGGGCGAGAGAAATTCTTCCACAGAATCACATTTTTTGCAGATGAGAAATCCATGATCTTGACTCGATTCACCACACTGACAAGCACTCCATTTTCCGAGAGCAGGGATGTGGTGTACGAGTTTTTGCTCTCTGAGGAAATCGAGCACTCGATAGACTGTGACAGCATTGATAGAGAGGGCTTCAGCTATTTCATAAGCGGTAAAAGCACTCTGGTTTTTCTCGAGAAAAGAGAGTATATCTTGTCTGGTTTTTGTTTGTCTCATAGGGGGATTATAGCAACAAAATTGTAAATGCAACTTTATTGCATTAGATATGATTGTAATTGCGAAGTATTACATACACTGTCAGTATGAATACAACAAAACTCACAAATCCGAAACGAGCAATTTTCCTCACTATAGCCCTCGATCTCATCGGGCTGACTATTATTTTCCCTATTTTGCCTGCGTTTGTGGACAGATTTCAGATATCCTATCTGATGACGGGTATGATAGGGGCTGTATATGCATTGTGTAGTTTTATTTCTGCGCCATATCTGGGACGACTCTCTGATAAATTTTGACGAAAAAATCTCCTCTTCTGGAGTGTATTGGGTTCTGCAGTAGGGTGGATTATGACTGCTTTTGCGCCGACAGTGTGGTGGGTGGTAGCGGGGCGCATCATCGATGGTGTGACGGCGGGTAATATCACGATAGCCCAGGCTATTCTCTCCGATATCTCCAAAGACAGTAAGGAGCGAGCCAAATATTATGGAATATTTGGCATGATGTTTGGTATGGCTATGGTGGTCTGACCATTGCTCGGAGGATTTCTCTTCCAGTTCTGATTTGCAGTTCCATTTCTCGTGTCTGGTGTTTTCTCTCTCATCAATGCTGCACTTATCTGGTTCACACTCACGGAGACAAATAAGCATACAGGAGAAGTGCAGGAAAAATGATCACGATTTCCTGTGTTTACTGCCCTTTTCAAGAGTAAAATAGCGATGTACCTCTGGCTGTTTTTTATCATCGGTCTCGGTGCAGGTGTTTATCGGAATTCGTTTGGTATCTACATGGATGCTTTCTACCACCTCGATGTACAGCATATAGGCTATATATTGGCTTTCGTGGGTGTCTTTATGGCGTTTTGCCAGTGATATCTCCTGAATCATTTTTGGCTCAAGAGATTTACTCCTAGGAGAATTCTCTTCACGAGTCTCCTGGCTTCTTCAATCCTCTTCTCAGCGGTAGCAATCTATGATCAGACACCGAATCCGATAGTCTATGTCTGGCTCGCTGGTGAGCTGTGTATGGTGTTTTTTACCATAGCCATGTGGCCAGTGATGCAATCAGAGGGTATGGAACACGCAGATCCGAGGAAGCGATGAGAGGTGAGTGGGTATTTCAGTTCTCTGGGAAGCCTCACAGCTATCATAGGTCCTCTGCTCGGTGGCTGGATGATTGCAGAGCATATATCTCCACTTTGGGCAGCAGCTCTCGGGAGCATCGTTGGATTGATTTGGTTTGTGTCCTACCGCAAGAGGTTTTAGCTCTTTCCTTGGAGAAAAGCTCGGAGCTTCTTCTGAAATGATATCAGGCTAAAATCATATGCCCTCTCGAGGCACGCCTCGGAAATATTGGGGAGAGTTTTGATTTTTTTGACAGCATCTGTGATGTCTGATATCTCACAACGAGGCTCTATCAGGATTCCAGTTTTCCCATCTATGATACTTTCTTTTAGTCCGCCATCGTTCACACCTATCACGGGTGTTCCACAGGACATGGACTCCACGGGACTCATCCCGAAATCCTCATCAACAGGGATGTAAATAGTAGCACGAGCACCTCTGATAAGGTCTCGGAGCTCGATATCAGAGGGTGATTCTCTCATTTCAATATTTGTGTATCCTTCAGTCATTTTGCCTATATTTTGTCTTTCTGGGTCATTTTTCCCATAGGTGATGATGAGTCGTTCTTCTGGCATCTTCTGAAATGCTGCGACGATTCGATCCACTCTCTTGATAGAGGAGAGTCGTGCAAAGGAGAGAAAGTAGTTCTTTTCTTGCTGTGTGTCTGCAGGACAGAAAAAATCAGTATCCACAGGAGGATAGAGGATTTCTGCATCTCGACCAGTAAAAGTCTTGATTCTCTTCTGTGTATTCTTGGAATTAGTCAGGAGGTATTCGATTTTACCGAGATCACGGAGATAGGCCTTTCTGAAGAGGGAAGTCAGGAAACGGTAAGGATAGAGTATGATTTTTGGGACTTTTTGCTCATATTGTTCCCTCTGGTCAAAGAGATACCGAGGGATAGTATGGCAGTAGTAGAGGACTTTTTTCCCTTCAAAATGACGCGTAGCCGACAGACAATCTCCGCTCAGAATCACAGTATCGTAGGTATCTCTGAGCTTCCTCACATTCATACTAAAAGCCCACTTCAGTCCGAAGTGTCGGAGTCCATTTTTGAATATAAAAGCCATTTTCCGAGGCATCCAAGTAAATTCATGGAGGAAAAATCATGGCATAAGTGGTATCATAGCTCACTTGAAGCCTTGTTCTCGCAGATTATAGCTCCCAGGACTAAAAAATCACGATGCTATATCAGCCTCCAGAACATTGGCAATCATGAGGACGAGACGCTCACCACCACCCTTGTAGAGGAAAGTATCATGGAGAACGAGAGTTTTTGACATGAAAAGATGATATAATCTTTGCTTTTTTTGCAAATTTGTGGCAATATTTGGACATGCAGTACAAGATTCCTATTCAGATAGAAAACGAAGATACCATCATATTTGACCTGAGTCTGCGTCAAATGGGCATTATCATCGTCTGAGTTATCCTCGCTTTTGGTCTTTTTAATAAGTTCCAAGGGGCTATTCCAAATACTCCACTTTTCATCATCTGTGTGGTTGTTATAGGTATTTTCTTTGTTGTTGCCAAATTTCGCACTCATGAGATGACTTTTCTGCCATTTGTGCTCAATCTGGCCCGCTACAAGATCAATGGAAATGGCAATAATGGGCAAGGAAGAGTCTGGACTCGAGGCGTAGACAGTTATTCTCCACTAGAAATCGGATATGTACAGCCAGATGATGAAGTGAAGAACAGTGTAAAACATGAAAAGAACACTTCTAAACTTGCAGAAAATCTCAAGAAAATATAAACTATCCCCATGAAGAACCCTCTCGACATACTTTTTAAGAAAAAAACGGATTCAGCTCCAAAAGCTGCGGATACGAAGCCTGTTGAGATAAAACCGGGTAAAGATACAACGCTCCAGTCTGTAAAACCCAAGAAAGAAACACATCAGGATGATTCGACTCAGCGATATCTCCCATTTTCTGAGATTCGTGACAATATCGTCATCATGAAGGATGGATCTGCGCGTATAGTGCTCAAGGTTGAAGCTGTCAACTTCCTCCTCAAGTCAGAACAAGAACAGGATGCCATTATTTACTCTTTTCAGCACTTCCTTAATTCACTCCAGTTTCCTATCCAGATACTGATTCGTTCGCTCAAGGTTGATATCGAATGATACCTCAATCGTCTCAAAGCTATCACAGCTGGTCAGAAAAATGCTCTCCTCAAGGATCAATCCGAACGCTATATCGAATTTCTCACCAATCTCGTGAATGTTGCTCAGATCATGAAGAAAGAATTCTATGTCATCGTTCCTCACGATGAAGTGGACGATAAGAGCGTCAATCCTCGCGGAATGTTCCAGATTGTGAAGAGTTTCTTCGCAGGAGTCAGTCAGACAGTCACTTATGAAGAAGCTCGTCGTAATCAAGCACGCCTAATGTATCTCAAGAAACGACTCACAGAAAAAGCGAATATGGTAAAGGGAAGTCTCGAATTCGTCGGGCTCAAATCTCAGATTCTCAACAAAGATCAGCTCATCGAGCTCATGATCAGCTACTACGATCCAAAAGTAAATTCAGTAGCAAAGGTCTTAGACAAGGATGCACACTATGATATTGTAGGCTAAGCCTTTATTACTCAGGAGTCATCTGATTTAATACGGGACGCATTATAGTGTTCCAAATACTCGCATCGCTTGAGTAGTCTTCTTTTCTTTGTATTATTTTATAAGCCCCACAACAAAGAAAAAATAGACTTAATAAATCTTTATTAAGAGCTCAATATTCTCTTTCATATGTTTTCATTATTCCTAGAAATTGTGTTCTAATTCTAGGATCAGGTATGTGTGATAACATAGTCGCAAATTCAGCTTCCTTTAGACTCCATTTTGCATCTCAAAAGTCAATTAAAGAGCAGTGTTTATCATCTGGTATGATAATATTTCGTTCTTGGAAATCTCAATGTATGAGACATGGAGTATGAGTTCCTCCGGATACTTTTTGTTTATAGTAAGATATACCTGCTAAAATTGTTTGCTTTATTTCAGGTGGGAAATGGCTGGAATTTTCTATGTATTCTTGAAAATGTCCTATATATGCACTGAATGTGTTATATTTTTTTCGAACTCATGGGCCAGCTCTTCAAAAAAATAGTTCTCAGTCTTGTCTTGTTTGATGTAATTTTCAAAGTATTCGTGCGAGAGTATTCATGTGCTCATTAGTAAAATTCTTATATTTTAAATAATCTGTTCAGTTCACGCCTGGTATATATATTTGAACAACCCAGTACTTGTTACCGGCAGGAGACTTTTCTTCTCATTTTTGTAAAATAGGGGGTACAATATCTCAAACCAATGATCATATAAATATTTCTCTATCGGCATCAAGAAGTAACTTCTGGTTCCCCCCTATTTTGATAACGATTTTTCTTCATTCAAATGTTGTTACGATTACCTGTTCTGCGACAAATCATCAATGTAGAATTTTATATGGCGTACCAAAAGAAGTTTGGGTCTCTATTCCTACAATATTCCGACATTTTTGGCAGGTATTACTTTGGGTTAAAACACTTCAAAGAACTTCCCCCACCATTTGTTCATAAGAATTATTTTCCATAATAGCTACTTTATTTATCCAATGTTGTAGGAAATTCTATATCACCACGATGTGCATACATGGATATTTTATCATATTCTTTCTTTATTATATCACAGGACAAGCTGTGTTCCATCCAATCTGTCCTTTTTATTACGACTGTTTCTTTCTGCATATCGTAAGTAAAACAAGAATATATTATATTTCAAAAGTATTTTTTAAGAGTTAGGAGACATCTTAGTGCATGATGCGATTTGGATATGAAACATATGCTCTTTGGTGAAATTTTTTTTCTCCTTAATAAAGTAGAAGAGAAAATAACATTTTCTAAGGTATTCATTGATTTTTTCTCCAGAATTATTTTCTTTATAGGTATACCCTGATTGATGCACTGTTGTCAAATGAATTCGGCCTGTGTAATGATATTGTTTTTTTTACTTCATGTGGACCATTTACCTGTTATAAGCAAAAATTTATAATCAAGCCTATGAATTTTTTTTATAATATCTGACCAGTCAGATCGAGTTGATCCAAATAAAATTATCACATCAATTTTGTTAGTAGGGGGGGATGACCAGAATACCCTCTGCAATGTTTTTATTTCGGTTCTCATGATAGCATAGATGCAAATATTTGAGTTTGAGCATTTTTTTCAACTCGCAGAAGATTATCAAAAGCCTCATCAATATTTCTGGCCAACACAAAAATACCATGCTTATAAACTGTGAAAACAAGACCGTGTCTTTTGAGTTCTTGTGATCTTTTTCCCAGAAAAAGACGCATTTCAGTTAAAAATCATTCAAAATGCTTGAGAGCATAATCATATCACGATATGACATCGTTAAGTGGTTTTTCTTTGCTCTTTATAAAGCGAGTATGTCTTTGTGTGACCTCATCAACATCGCTGTCAAAGCAAGGAACCTCTCAGAGTATCTGAGATTGCAAAGTAAAAGGATAAATTGATTTTTTTTGTGTTGCGAAAGCGTTTGAAAAGGGTGCATGAACATGAATAATCGCTCCGACTTTTTTTGAGTAATCGTAAGCCGCTTTATGGATAATGGCACTTGGATGTACGGGGTGGGGAGAAGTGCTGTGAGGGTTCCTAGAAAAATCTGGATTTATAACAACCAATCCTTGTGGTTTCCATCTTCAAAATCATGCGTGTGTCGGAGTCAGAGCAAAAGTTCCATTCTTATCAAGACGTTGGCTAAAACTTCCACCAGTAGTATCTACATATTGCCACTGGTATAATTGCATTGCAATATCATAAATTGCGCTGGAAAATTTTTGTATATGGCATCCTAGATTATTTTCTTTTTCTTCTGTGCCAGTAGAAACTGAAACTTTACTAAGAGACATAATGCAAAATTATGTAAGTAATACATTAATGTTAGCTGACAATATTTTTTGTCAAAACATTTTCAGGCTACTTAATTACCCAGCTCTCACCACCGGAAACTTCCGACAGAATGTTCGTACTTCTTCACGAAGTGCTTTCAATACTTCTTCATTATCAGCATTTTTGAGGGCTCGGTCGATGAAGTCTCCGATTTGTTCTGCATCCGCCTCACGGATACCACGAGTGGTCATCGCCGGGAGGCCGAGACGGAGACCTGATGGTCGGAATGGTGGATTTGGGTCATCTGGAATGGTTGATTTTGAAGTAGAGATACCGATGGTATCCAGTGTGTGTTCTGATTTCTTTCCATCCATATCTGTGCCAGAGAAATCAATGACGATGATATTGTTATCTGTTCCTCCTGTCACGAGCCGATATCCACGAGAGACGAGGAGCTCTGCGAGTGCGTGATTATTTTTCAGTACTCGTGCACCATATTCGCGGAATTCATCTGAGTCAGCTTCATGGAGTGCAACAGCGATAGCAGCCACTTGATTCATATGTGGTCATCCTTGGACACCTGGGAAGACGGAACGATCGATAAGTGTTGGGATATTTTCTATTGTTTTTTCTGGAGCCTTGAGAGGATTACTCACAATTCATTTGCTGAGGATGAGGGCACCGCGAGGTCCGCGGAGAGTTTTGTGTGTCGTTGTCATCATGACATGGAATCCATAATCGAGAGGATTTTTCATGACGCCAGCTGCGATGAGTCCACCGAAATGTGAGACATCGGCCATCATGATAGCACCGACTTCTTTTCCTATGGCTACGAATTTCTCATAATCGAGTTCTCGAGGATGAGCAGAATATCCTGCGATGATGAGCTTTGGTTTGTGTTCGAGGGCCATCTCACGGAGATTATCGTAGTCCATGAAATTATTATTTGCTGCACTTGTCTTATATCGGACGAAATTGTAGACTTTACTCATGAGTGTCACAGGAGAGCCATGCGTGAGATGTCCGCCGTGGCTGAGGTCCATTCCGAGAATAGTATCACCAGGTTCGAGGAGCGCATTATAGATACAGACATTGGCAGCAGCACCAGAGAGAGCCTGGACATTGGCATGGTCAGCATGGAAAATCTTCTTCGCGCGCTCGATAGCAATCGTCTCCATCTCGTCCGTGAATTCTTGACCGCCGTAGTAGCGTTTTCCTGGGAAGCCCTCAGCGTATTTATTCACGAAGATACTTCCAAGCGCTTCCTGGACTGCGGGAGAAGTGTAGTTCTCAGAGGCGATGAGTTCCATGCCATCGTTTTCACGAGCGAATTCTCATTCTATTGTTGCCCAGATTGCGGGGTCTGTGATTTTGAGGGGGAGATTTTTAAACATAGTATTTAGTGTATAAGAAATATATGATAACGACGGTCGACTTCGTACAATTTCATTTTACGATAAAATCATACTGCAGTTTTTTCAGAAACAAGCCAAATTTTTTCCTTTCATTTTTGTGACAGATTCTCAATAACCTGAGAGCCAGATCATTGTTCCCTGTATTTCTCGAAAATAAGAAAATGACTGAGATACTTCCGATTTTTGCTGATTTTCTGTACTGTTTGCCGAAATTCTCTATTAAAGATCTTTTTGGGATGAAAGAGTATAGTAGGAGTCTTGCTTGTCGTGAAGCCACCTATTATATTATTGTTTTCTTTGATGAGGTAGATTTTGGTTAGTCGGGGAGAGAGGATATAGGATAGTATGATTGAAAAAAGCCAGGATGTTTTTTCTCTGCATACATGCTCTATGTATACAAAAGACGCACGAGTATTATCAGTGATTATTTCCATCGCCTAATCAACAGCAGTATGTCCGGCTTGTCAGTGTATATATTTTGGCATAGGATTATTCAAAAAGAGTCTCAAAGGGTACACTCTGGAGTATAGTCGATTTTTCATACAAGTCACGAGCTGTTTCCCAGGAATACTCCGTGTGCTCATGAGAAAGCTCTATTGTGGGATTTCAGGTGAGCTGACAAGTATAGATGAGGAGCAAAAGTCTCGGTTTATTCGGATGCCACGAGATATATTTATTGGTCAAAATTGGTACACCACGAGGACTCACAATATACATCGATGCAGGTATACCAGATTCCTCCCAGATCTCATGCTCAAGTGTCTGGATGATGTCTTCTCACTCGGCTATTCTCCCGCCCGGTATATCATGGTAACCACCCTCAGAAGCTATGAGACACAGATAGAGACCATCTGCATTTCGTATGAGTCACTTTACTCCTACTTGGAAGAGCTGTTCAGGTATTTCACGATTGTTCATGAGAGTATTATAGGTATGCTCCTCAGTCTATCAATGTTTGTATTTTGCTTTTTGCTTCCTGGCGATCCTCCGGATAGGTCATCCCGAACCATTGGCTCGTGGTAGAGATGGCAGTGATAGTTCCTGCGTTTTCTTTTATCACCTGCATCACGACAGATGGGAGGAAGAATTCTCTCTTTTCATCTCCAGAAAATGCTTCGAAAAATTTCCTACATTCTCGGTCGAGAATATCAAAAAAGCTCTGCTGAAATCCAAAGAGATTCATATTTGCTGGAGCATCTTCAGGGATGAGTACTTCGTGACCATCTTCGGCTGTATGGATGAGTCTTCCATCCTTGCGAGAGACTTTGGTGTGTTCGACGATTTTCACGAGCTTACCATCTTCTACGGCACAGATACCGCGAGAGACGGTTCCATATTCTGAGAGTGTACTCGTGATAGGATAGGTGATGATACAATGATTCGTTCATTCATTCGTGGCTATGAGAAAATCATATGATTGCTTGAGTGCATCGCGACCGTAGAAGTCGTCTGCATTCATGACGATAAATGGTCATTTAATAACTTCGCGTGCGCACCAGACCGCATGGGCTGTACCCCAGGGCTTACTTCGCTTCGCTCAAGTTCAAAGTTCAAAGTTCA